>MUGC01000058.1 GCA_002900535.1 Thermoplasmata archaeon M9B1D
TGCATAACAGCATCAAAATTTCCAAAACATAGCTCAAGCCCATCACATCGTTTTTTATTCAGTATTCCATACTCATACATTTCCATATAAAAAGCGATAGCAGTACCTGTGCTTATTGTATCAAGACCATATGTATCACAGTAGAAATTAAATTCAAGAATCCACTCGGGGTCCCAAAGACTCATATTAGCACCACATCCACATGTTTCATACTCTGGACCATCAACTGTTACTTTTTGACCTTTATAAGGACCAGTTTTTACTTCGAAACCATCTACTGTTTTTGCACATGCCATAGTGCAACCATGCCAGCAACCATCTGGAATTATTTTTGTAAAATATTCATAAAACTTAGGAGAATATATCTTTGATGCCTTTGGGAAACATCCAAAACGATAATTTTCACATGGCAATAGATCATATTCATCCATAATTTCTACAAGATGTACTGTTCCAACAGCACGCATATTACATTGATATCTATCAAGATCACGTATTTCACGATGAAGTTTTGTACCAACTTCTGCAATTTTTTCAGGCTCAGCTGGATTATTAGATAATCCTGTAAAAGACTCAACTTTTACAACAATTCCTTTGATTTTTTTATCACGAAGAACAGTACCCAGTCCTCCACGTCCTGCTTGTTTAATCCTTGGAACCTTCCTTCTAATATCATAAAAACTAAAATTTAAACAACCCCAATAACTATTTTCCGCCCCTTTACCTGCAGATACCACTGAAACAAGCTGACAAGCTTTATCTGAATCTTCAGAAGCATACATATGAGTAAACTGTTCACATGCAAGATGAGAATCAGTTTCTTCAAGAGGCGCTGTTTCAATACTAATTAACCCTTTCTCACCATCTAAAACAATAACGACATCACGTTTAGCTTTACCTTGAATTTCAACAGCATCAAAACCTGCAAATTTAAGATATGGCCCAAAGAAACCACCGACATTACTATCACAGATAATATCTGTAGATGGCGAAATAGTAAGACATAACGATTTACCAGATCCAGGGTATTGAGTCGCACCGCATAAAGGACCTGTTGTTATCACAAGCTCGTTCTCATCACTATTCCAACGTGTAGTAGATTTTATCGAATCCCATAAAAGCTTTAACCCAAAACCACGACCACCTGTGAATAGCTTTTTCATTTCATCTGTCACTATTTTTTCTTTAATCTCACCTGTGGTCAAATTAATATACAATGTTCTATTTGCAAACCCCTTTCGAATATCACCTTTTTTATAGCTATATTCAGCAACCTTGTGATGAGCTAGTTTTATCTTTTTAAGATCCCATTTATGTTTAGTATTACCTGTTTCATACTCTTGAATTGGTATTTGCCCCTCGATCATTTAATCAACCCCCTGCTTGTGATATACAACCTTTTTAATATCATCGATATCTACTTCAACTAGCTCTAAAGCTCCATGTGGGCAGGCTCTCACACATGCTCCACAACTTATACATTTAAAAGGTTCAATTCTAACATCAGATTTTCTCATCGCTCCAATTGGACAAAAACCTACACATGCTTGACACCCAATACAAATATTTTTATCAAGCCACACCACACCATTTTTCTTTCGAGTCAATGCACCAACCGGACACATGTCTAAGCAAAGTCCTCTCTGATCACAAACATGCATTTTGTAACCGTCTTTGGTTTTAATTATTCTAATTGCTGATTTACTACCTCCTTCATCAGATTTAAAATGAACCTGTGAACATGCTATTTCGCATCCCTTTTCACCATCACATTTTTCTGGATGAAACTTTAAAATTTTAACTGTTTTAGGTTTTTCCATCTAAAACACCATTGAATCTATCCTAAAATAACACTAAATCCAATAACACCAACCCAACATAGAAGTGTTAATCCAAGAGCTGTCGGATAGTAAAGCCGATCTTTTAATGTAAAATCAAGTTTTCTAACTTGTAATATCACCGGCAATACTGCTGCACCCAGAATCGCTGGTAAAAGCCCACTAGCAAGTATCCTTGGCATAAATATAATCAAATTCTCTAAATAAAATCCAACTCCACCAACGATAGGAGTAAGAATTTGAGTTGTTACATATCCGCCCACATAAACAAGATAAGCCGTTGCTACCCCCATACTGCTCTGCAATGTAATTGTTTTTAAATCACTAAAATCAGAGGACATCTTATACCAAATAACTTCAAAAATCGCTGCTTCAGCCATAATTGCTATTGCTGAGCATAAATGACAACCAACGAAAGGATTAAAAATTCTCAAACCTCCTGCAACAACACCCATCCCAAGTTGCATACCTGGTCGTCTAAAAATCATTCTACTTAGAACAAGAAAACTAATAGCAAAACAACCTGTCATTATAGCCCCATATGGAAGATTTGCATTTTGCAAACCTGTACCAATAATAACTTCAGAAAAACCCCATAACGATCCAAAAACTAAAACACCTGCAATTAATCTTTTATCCATTTTTAATTCACCTCAATTTCAACTACATCTCTAACCCATAAAGCCTTAGGAGTATCCGGGAAATAAACCCTACTCTCTTTACTTAAAACACCTGTTTTCAAAACATCCCATTCAATGGTTTTTTGATAGCCATCTGCAGCTTTAATTGTATATTTGTTACATGAAGTGCAATCAATTCCAATACTTTTTACTAAATTCTCAAGAGAAACACCAGCAACTTCACCATCAACTGTTTCAATTGTTTTTTCTCCGCCTAATAACAACAAAGTATCATAAGTGTATTCTTGACCGTTTACAGTAATTGTATCTTTATTTATCTGTATTGCATAAACATATAATGTTGAAATAATTCCTACAAGTAATATAGCCATTGCTAAAATTGGAATAATTTTTTGCTTCCCCATAATTACCGGTGCACGGATGTTATAATATCTATTTAAAAATTATGACTCAAATAAAAAAACAGATATTTTGAAAACTACTTTTCTTTAAATTTTCTACTAATCTGATGCTTTTGTATTACACTTTCTATTGTTTGCATATCACCAAAACCCAATACCTTCCATTGATCAACAGTAATATTTGGTTGATCTGTGCCTATCATTACAGTTTTTTCTTGCTCAACATCAAGTTCTTTTTTAATCTCATCTTCATCTGTTAGATATCTAAATGGTTTTGGTCTCCTTTTTTTAATTTCGTCATCTGATAAATCATTTTTTGATAAAGCTTGATTTATTACTTTTTCAATAGATTCTTCAACTGTTTCATCATCAGGCATTCTCATCCCTCTCACTATTTGAATAACATCCCTGTTTTTAATCTTTTTTCTCATTTAGGTTATTTTTGTAAAAACTAACTTAAACCAGTCTCTTTTATTTTTTTACTATATTTCCTTAA
Organism: Thermoplasmata archaeon M9B1D; assembly: GCA_002900535.1. GTDB lineage: Archaea > Thermoplasmatota > E2 > DHVEG-1 > DHVEG-1 > M9B1D. Next base: position 3,377 of record MUGC01000058.1, read on the forward strand.
TGTTTCTTCATCGCTTGATCGCCATTGTATTTTTTCTAAAAGAGCATATGAGATTTCATTATTTACATTTGCAATTCGACCTGGTGCTAACTCATTATAATGCCCAAGTAAAAGTTTACAAAGATTAAATTTTTCTTTTGTAAACATTGGATCTGTTGTAAGAATTGATGCACACGCACCAGCTAAATCCTCAACTGGTCTTCCAGATCTTGCTTCTTCAAAATCTACTCCCCAAATTCTATCAGTTAAAATAAAATTTCTAAGACCGGGATCTCCTCTAATTGTAAAATCTTTTTCTTTTTTGAAAAAATTATGAAAATCATTAAACCATTCAGCAAGAAGCAATATAAGTCTTTGTTTTTCCGTTTGTGTTGTATCTTTATTGTTTATAATGTCACAAAGGTTTTCACCAATTATATAGTTTGTAACAAGCACATTGTTTTTTTCATCCATTTCAAAAACTGTTGGAATATTAAGCTTTGATGAACCTTTTTTCAAAATAGTATATTCAACTTTCATTTGTCTTTTAAGACCAGGAACAAACCATTTAAGAACACGGGGTTTATTATTAATGGTAACATAAGCAACTGTATTTTTTTTACTTTTAAGTTCTTGCTGAACCACTGATTTTTTATATTTTTTAATTGTATTAACAAGCTCTCCAATAGTTCTCATAGATTGCAAATAAATATAAAATATAAAGAAAAATAGTTTGTGGTTGTTTTTTTAGGCTGTTATTTCTATTAAGACCACGTTTGAAACCCATATATTAGAAAGACTTATCGGCTCATCTCCAACTATTGCTACCATCAATGGCCCGTCATCTTCTGATAGGTATTCTCCGTTTTGTTTGTAAGCAAGTATAACTGATAAATCAGGGTTTGTTTCATTTCCATCATCCGTGTATGTCACCATATTTCCATTAATTTCTGTATTATTGAGAGTAGCTCCATATCCATCTCGTGCAGATATTGTTACATTATATCTTTCAGGTAGATTTTCTATATTTTCAATTATTGTTGAAATTTTCACACCTGTATACTCGTTTGCAGTTTCATTCATTGGCGGAATTATCATTATCGTTCCACTTGAAAAAAACAGGCTAGCTTTCATATATCTTGCAGTACCAGTTGTCGATGAAAAATTTTCTAAATCTTCAAGTGTATATTTATTTTGCGTATTGTTATAGATAACTTTTAGTAATATAACAGGCTCCACTGTCTCATTATTATTTGTATTGTCATTTTCATCAGCATTATCCTCCGATGTTCCATCTTTTGGTAAATTAACATATAATAAAACAACTGCTGCTACACATATTATAACAGCTAAAAATATTGTCAATATTTTATTTGTATCTGCCATATCTTTTGCTGAATTAAAAACAATTTTTTATAATTTACTATAAAACTCTTTTTTGCTTTTCCTTGATGTAAGATATATTCCAGCAAGAATTATTCCACCACCAACAGCAGTATAGTATGATGGAACTTGCTGAATCCATGGTATTACATATGCAAGTAGTGTAGAACCAAGAGGCTCACCTAATAAAACCACTGATGCCAAAGATGCTCTTACATGTTTCAAAGACCAATTGTATAAAGTATGACCAAATATACCAGCAATAATTGCCATTAAGAAAATAATCCCATAAGCACGGATATCTAAACCAACAATCTGAGCACTAGAAAACAAACAAAAGAAAAATAAAACAAATGTAGCAACACCATAAACTACAAATGCATATGATACAACTGAAACAGATTTCCTAATTTTCCTTCCACCTAAAATATATAAACCTGCACACACACCACCTAGAATCGCAAGAATATTTCCTTCAAATGAATCAAGTCCAGAAAACACTAATTTGCTACCAAAAACCAGAATAACAACACCTATCAAAGAAACACATATACCTGCAATATTAACAATTGAAAGTTTCTCCTTAAAAAAATAATGAGCAACTGGAGCAACTAAAACAGGATGTGCTGTTACAAGAATAACTGAACTAGCAACCGATGTAAAGTTATTAGAGGCCAATGAAGCAATCCAAAATGTAAAGTGCAAAGCAAGAATTATCCCAATACCAATCATTATAAAATATGTCTTTTTTGGTATCTCAAGTAACTCTTTTCGATATTTTTTATATATAAAAACCATTGGAGTAATTAAAATAAATGTAAATAGCAGCCGAAAAAATGCAATAGATAGATAATTTGCTCCATACTCAGTATATGCTGTAACAATAAAAATTGCTGCAAATGAAACCGATACAATAGAGATGAAAAGCGCAATATATGGCTTATTTTTCATGAAAATAATCAGACTTTGATAAACTAATTTCATTATTTTGACTTTGTGGTTTTACAAATAAGATTTTGATAAAACATATACACATCTTTCATATATCACTATTTGATGAAAAAACCAAAAATTTTAGGATTTTATGGAGAATCCAAAAGTGGTAAAACCACTTTGATTACAAAATTGATAAAACATTTGTCTGCAGATGGCTTAAATGTTGCAACGGTGAAAATCACAGATAAAAACATCAAGTTAGATTCTAAAGAAAAAGACACTTGGAAACACTCAGAAGCAGGATCAAATCTTGTAGTTTTATCCTCTGCAACTGAAACAGATTACTTAATTAAAAAAAAACAGACGATTAATGATATAATTAAGAATATGCTTAACATTGGACATTTTGATATTATACTTATCGAAGGAGCAAATGATAAAGAAACACCAAAAATAAGATTAGGTAAAATAAAACAAAGAGTTAATACAGTTTTTACATATGATGGAGATTTTGAAAAACTATTGGATTTTGTAAAAAATCAAATAGACTAGGAGAGCATTTATATGAAAGAAATAAAAGTAAATGGTAAAGATATACCATTAACTGAATTTCCAAAAAAGTTTATAATTAAAACAATTTGTGGTATGCTTAAATCACTAAAAGACGTTCATGAAATAAAAGACGTCGAGATATGCTTTAATCTCTAACCTATTTTGATAAAGAATAAATTATCCGATCTCTATCTCTCCCTTTGGTATCTCTTTTTATTTTATCCAGCTTAGGAATTTCATTTGTATTTCTAACATGTGTCCCAGCACATGGACATACGTCAAATCCTTCAATTTCTACTATTCTAAGTTTTGTAATAAATTTTGGAAGTAAATCAAGATTCGATCTTTGTTGATCAACTCTTTTTTCAAGACTTTCACGTTCTTCTTCGTATATTTTAACAGGTAAATTTTTTGATATTATGTCATTAAATTTTTGCGTTATGTTTTCTAAATCTTCATCTGAAAATTTCACAGGGTAAAAATCAACCCTTGAATAATCAGCATGTATCTGATTTCCAACTGTTCTCGCATTAAAATTGTCAAAAACTATTCCTGATAGTATATGTTGAGCGGTATGCATTTTCATATGACTGTATCTTCTATCCCAATCAATTACTCCTTGAACCTTTGTTCCAACTGATGGTTTTTCACCTTCAATTATATGTTTAACTGAATCTCCCTTTTTTATTACTTCTTTTACAACTACTTTTTCATCATCCCACATTAGATATCCAGTATCAGATGGTTGACCTCCTCCAATAGGATAGAATGCGGTTTGATCTAATAATACATAATCTTTTTTAATTTTTGTTACCCTTGCATTAAATTCTCTTAAGTAATTTCCTTCAATATTATCCATATAAAGAATTTTAGTCATATTTTTGTGAATCTAGGCTTATTTAATCAATTTTTTTGTCTTAATATTTACCAAAACTAAACCAAGTATAACAAATACCCCGCCTAAAACAAAAAAATAGGTTATTTCATCACCTAAGAAAAAATAACTAATTATTGTAGATAAAACAGGTATTGCAT
>MUGC01000059.1 GCA_002900535.1 Thermoplasmata archaeon M9B1D
CTTCGGCCATTTTTTTTGAAGCTTGAAATTCTCCATCTGCAATAATTATTCTAGCACGTTTTTCCCTTTCCGCCTCTGCTTGTTTTGCAATAGCTCTAAGCATTTCTTCAGGTAATGCAACATCTCTAATTGTTACAGCTGTAACCTTTATCCCCCAAGGATCTGTTCCCTGATCAATTAGTGTTTGCAAGCTTTTATTTAATTCATCTCGCTTTGATAACAAATGATCAAGACTTTCCTGTCCAAGAACATCCCTAAGTGTTGTCTGTGCTAGAAGACTTGTTGCTACATCATATCTTTGAACTTCAACAACTGCCTTCTGTGGATCTGTTATCCTAAAATACACAACAGCATCGACATCTACTGTAACATTATCTTCAGTGATCACTCTTTGTTTTGGAACATCAATAACACGCGTTCTCAAATCAAGTTTTATTATCCTATCTATTATTGGTATAATAAAAACAAGACCAGGTCCCTTTATTCCAAGTAATCTCCCCAGTCGAAATATAACTATCCTTTGATATTCAGCCATTATTTTTATTGCTGATGCAAGTATCATCAATAAAAAAAATACTATTACTATTAGGATATAAATTAATGTTTCTAACATAATTTTTCACCTTCAAAAAGTCAAAAGTAATTTGTGTTATTAAGTGTTTCTGTAAAAATTACAGTTAAATAATAGTAGAAATACAGAAAGCAATCATTTTGTTAAGTAGCGTAATATACCATAATAAACAAGTGACAAAGAAAAAAAAATTTGTTATTCGGTTTATTTAGTTTATAGTATTATTTGGTTTAGTATTTTTTCAAAGAAAGGAAAACGATGAAAGAGTTTTTCTAAAATTAATGGTATGTTAATTGATATAGCTTTAGAAGTTACAGACACCCATCCACTCTGAGCACCATTTATATCCTCGGCAATAACTCCTATAGGACCTTTATTTCCTTCACAATCTATATTTACTAATGCACCTGAATCATAAAATTCTGTCCAATCATCAACGTTTTGATCATTATTCCAAGAAACACCATATCTTATTTTATCTCCATTCGTATCAGTCGAATTAACCATTAATTCATCATTTTTTTTATCATAGACACAACTAGGTATAGTCGGTGGTTTATTTCCACCAGGTATCTTATAAACTTTTAACTCATCAATTATTCCATCAAAAAACTCTGATTCATTAGTTGCCATACCTATCTTAGCCAACTTAAACTGGATTGAAATCATAGGACATAACCAGTCTAAATCACTACCAACAAGCTCACCATCTACATAAAGTTCTATAAGAGGATTTACTTCACTACCATAATAAATACCTTCGATATAATGCCATGAACCATCATTATAACTGTTAGTAGAATTTATTATTAATCCACAAATATCAGTACTCTCAATCTTCATCTGAAGAGTTCCACCAGAATTAATTTTTATATAAAAAATTGGTATAGGAGAAGAATAAGTCATCATATAGATAACACCTGACTCATCTGATTCAGATTTAATCCATGTAGAGATTTTATAATCATCAGTTTTATTAAAACCTAAATTTTTTGAGTATAGATCTAAATTAATATGACTAGATTCTCCATTAAAATCTAGTGCATAACCTGAATAGCCAGTAATCCATACAGAGTCTATTATTGTTCCATCAAAACCATGTCCTGATGAATCATGCGCTATGTTACCATTTCCTTCATCAAAACTCCAATAAGATAATAATCCTAAATTTTCAGTTTTGTTATTAAGCGAAAAATAATCATTTGATTGAATGTTGACATTTCCTATTGTTGAAGGTAAAACATTTATGCCAATAAATATCAGGAAAATAAGAATTATTAAATTAACTCTACATAAATTTTTTTTCATTATTTTCCCCACAGTATTCATATATATTAATGCTATTTAAGTATATAAATATATTATGTAATTAAATAATATTATTTATATTGTTTGAATTTCTGTTAATTGTTTGCTCATTGAACCAACATACAGATTATACATTAATATAAAAAATAAGAGATGATGACATCTTTATTCATATATTTGTAACATTTGTTTCGTTTAGTAATAAAAAAATTTATATATAAATAATACCAATATATTTTAGAGGGCTTATATAACAATGGAGTTGGGTTTTTGTTACGACTTCCTGGCAAAAACCCATCGCCTCCTACATTTTGATTCTTTTTTTAAAAATAACACATAATATAAAGTTATAATAAACAAAACATATTTATATATATAAGACAATTATAATAAATAGGTCTAGTATAGCAGGATAATGGTTTTTTCTTATTCCATCCTTTCTCTCCTGTTAGGCCATATCCCAAACAAATTAAATCACTATACTAGACCCCTTCTTACCTTTATAGATTAACTTTCACACCAAAAAATTCTTTTTTCAATATTTTTCCCCATTACTCTAATTGTAGGTTAAACTTCAATTACCATCTTTTACAATTACATTTTGCACAAAATTTTACAATTGACAATCATTTTTTACTAACATGATTCTGTTTTAACTCTTACTATTTGTCTATTTTCTCATTTTCAAATCAAAAATTAATCTATGATAAATCCTCTATAGGTTTTTTCTTTATTACAACGGCAAAACTGATAATACTTAATATTGAATTTAATATCATTAAATACCAAGCATAACCCGGACTAGAATTATAATTAAGTGATATATTAGTAATTGGTTCAGTATAAGATAAATCACTCCAGAATCCTAACAGTCCCTTTAAATCTGATCCACCAATAAGATTTTCAATGCTTTCAACACTTTCATTTTGAAGAATAGTATAATGTATTGCAAAGTAGCATACTGTAAAAATAGAAACAATAAAAACCAATAAAGAAAGGCCACCTCCAACTTTAAGAATTAAATTTGTATTACCAATAGGAGCGAATAACAATAAATAACAAATCAAAGCAAATACAGAAATTAGAACTAAAATAATCATAATGTAAAAAGTATTATTGTAAATATCAAAAACACTTGGAACGAAACCAGGGATATCCTGATAATCCACTAAATTTTCAATATCATTATAATTATAAGTACTGGATTTGGATATTCCTGTAAATAAATTTTTTACTTCAATTTTGCCTTCGGTCAGGAAATTTATATTATCATAGCTATTCATACTGCTTCCGATTATTAAGGAAAAGTGAGAACCATACCATACCCCAAAAAAAGATACCATTGTTAATAAAAGAATAGCAATAGAGATAATTAATGCTGTAAGATTTTTTTTCATATCCTTTCCTCTGTTAAACTAAAATTTCCACTAGAGTCTTTGATAGTATTCTATACTACCCTCTGTTCCACCAGTAAGATATGTGAGTTTAAGTCTATTATAACTTAAAAATTCATATTTCATTTCCCAAGATATTGTCTCTTCCTCAATTATTGTTATCGTGAATGTAACATTAATTATGTTACCTTTTACAGTGTAATTGCCTGAAATTCCATTTTCCTCTGTCCCAGTAGACTTAATTTCTATTATGCCATTTTCTCTAAATATATATATTCCACCCTCTGTCTCCCCTTTCCAGGAGCCTATCAATGTTGGTTGGTTATTAAACATAAATAAAACCACTATAAATGAAATTACTATTATTACAATTATTAAAATAGAAAATATAACTTTGTTAATCTTTTTCATATTTTTCCTTCCTCAAATTCATTAATTTAAAACAGCTAAAAGTTTATAAACTTCTTCTTAAACAAACTGTTTTGTAGGTTTAATAGTTATTTTTGTCTTGCTCTTGGCGTACTTTTGATTCGAACTGGCATTTTAGGTTTTTTTATATGCTTCTTTCCTTTCTTTTTTGATTCCTTATCACTAAGATGTATATTCATGCCTTTCTCAATATATCGTCTTTGCCTCTCTTTTTTAGCCATTTTTTCCTCCCTCAAACTTTTTTATAAAGAATCATTTAACTTCTAAATCTTTTTTTATCTCATCAAATTGTTTTTTATATTATAAACCAAGTAACTGTTTTTTCTTTGCTTCAAATTCTTCTTCAGAAATAATACCTTTATCACGTAGTCTAGCTAGTTTCTCAAGTTCATCCATATTAGATGTTGTGTCATGATAACATTACCAACGGAAGTGTCTGTTAATAATGATAGTTGCTCCTAAACAGCATCTCTCAATCCTTCAAAAACTGGCATTTCTTTATATCCAAAAGTAACTACATTTTCATCACTATCTACTTCACGATATTCTCTTGGATCACCAGAATATTGACGGTTTTCAGCACCTTTTATTACAAATTGTATGAATCCATATACAGTCCGAAATCTAAGCACTGGTGTGAAATTTACATTTGAGATATCTTTGAGCATAAGTACTCTTTCTTGAGGTATGCCGCCAAGTATTCCCCCTCTTTTTCTCCTGTTTATCTTGATTTTATTATCATAAAGTATAATATCTGCCTTTTTTGCATTAATCTCCATTATTATATCTGGCATTTATCAATTCCTCTCCTTTAATTCCATTATCTTAAAACAATTATAAGTTTATAAAAACTATCTTAACAAAAATTCTGCATTCCTTTATAATTTTATTATAACTATTTTTAATGTAAATTCAATGTATTGTACTTACTCAAATCTAGAATATAAATCTTTTACTTTGTTCAAAAATCTAATAATAGGTTTTAATTTATAAAAAAAGTTATAAAACAAAAATGGTGATAAAAAAATGGAAATATATTATGATGTATCCTTTTACGGTCCAATGATATGGCCAGTAATTAGTTAAATATTGGATTATACTATTAAGATATTTTATTCATTCTAAATATGTCTTTAAGTAATTATATATATAGTCTTTGATAAATTTAAAATTCTAATTATGTAAAAAACATTTTTATTTTAATTTAACAAGTAAATGTTTATAAAAACTATCTTACCAAATTCTATTTATTTCTTTTAGTCTTTTATCCAACCAAGTATCAAAATTATCATAATACTTAGATTCATCTATTTCGTTATAATATTCATCATAACAATTTTTACAAACAGATACATTATTAGGTAAATAGTATGCATCAAGTAGTGTTATTTTTCCACATCTTGAACATAATTTAGCCATATTTCTCTCCCCAAACCAATATTTCATAACAGCTAAATGTTTATAAAAACTATCTTAAACAAAAAATGGTTAAAAAAATAAGAAAAAAAAGATTGTTATTTTCTTTTAATTCTTTTTCTTTAGTTTCTGATATTCTTTTTCCTCTAATTTTTCAGAGTGTGGATTAATTATAAATACTCCAATAAAATGAGCAAGAACTCCAATTCCCCATCCGACTGTCATAGGTATAACCCATGGGAATCCTTCACCTTCAGTTATCCAAAACCATTGCGCATATAGAAAAGCATTTACAAGAATGTAAATTAAAAAATGTATGTAAAATCCAATTTTTTCTTTCACTTTCTCTTTAGCTTTCTTTCTTAATTCCTCATCTGAAACCATCAATTTCACCTTTAAATTAACAATGAGTTTTTTTTATTAAATTTTGTGCTTTATTAATCAAATTTAACTAATAATATAAGAAAAAAAGAGTTTATGGCAAAAGTAAATTTAGAAATAGTAGTGCGGACGCCGGGAATCGAACCCGGGCAGAGGGCTTGGAAGGCCCTAATCATAGCCTCTAGATCACATCCGCATAAATTGGCAATGGAATATCTTTTCTATTTTTGTAATTTACTATCAAAAAAAGGAACTATTTATACTATTTAATTATTCTAAAAGGTGTGAAAGTAAAAGAAATAAAAGCAAAAACGATTCTGCGCAAACATAAAAAAATTGATTCGTGGTTTTTATCAAGATATGGAATGAATATATATAGGGGCTGCATCCATAATTGCGCATATTGTGATGGAAGATCAGAAAAATACAACGTAAGCGGTGATTTTGGATGTGAAGTACAAGTTAAAATAAACGCAATTGAGGTGCTAAGACGGGAACTGGATGCAGAAAAGAAAAAGATGGCAGCGGAAAAAGAATTTATAATGCTTGGTGGGGGTGTTGGAGATTCTTATCAGCCTATTGAAGAAAAATACAGGTTTAGTAGAAAAGCATTAGAGCTTTTGTATGAAAAAGATTTTCCAGTAAGTATTCTTACAAAGTCAACACTTATTGAAAGAGATCTTGATGTAATAAAAAAAATAAATGAAAAAAATAAAGCTATTGTTTCTTTTAGTTTTTCTTCAGCGTGTGATAAAATTAGCAGTATCTTTGAACCAGGTGTACCGTCACCTAGTGAAAGATTAAAAACACTTAAACTTTTTAAAAAAAGTGGAATTCCAACAGGTATATTTTTAATGCCAGTAATTCCATTTATAACAGATAAACCGGAAATTTTGAATGATACGATAGATAAAGCAAAAAAAGCTGATGTTGATTTTATTATTTTTAGTGGAATGACGCTTAAGAAGGGTAGGCAGAAGGATTATTTCTTTGATGTTTTAAAGAAAAACTATCCAGAGTTGATAATAGATTATTCTAATATTTACAAAGATAATCCTTGGGGTAACCCTGCAGCTGAATATCATGATTATATCCAAAAGATATTTAGTGTTATATCAAAAAGATATAAAATTCCGGTTAGAATTCCATATTATTTATTCAAGGATTTTTTATCAGAAAATGATTTAGTAGTAGTAATTCTTGAACAAATTGATTATATGATAAAGAATCTAGGTGGTAAATCACCTTATGGTTTTGCTGCTTATTCTATTTCAAAGATAAATAAACCACTTTCATCCATTAAAAATGATCTGCGTAAAATAAAAGGAGTCGGACCTGCAACTGAAAAAATCATTCTTGAAATACTTGAAACAAAGAACTCTAAATATTATGAAAAACTAATGGCGTTCTAGATTAAAATTTTATATCTCTTGTTTTCATGAATTTTTCTGCTTAAAAACAGTTATGCAGCAATTTCAACTATTTTGATCTTAAATATTAAAGTTTTTCCAGCAAGAGGTGGGTTTAAATCAACTGTAACTGAATTTTCTGATATTTTAGAAATCCATACGGGTATCTGACGTCCACTCTCAAGACTTACTAAAAATACCATCCCTATTTGTATTTGTTTATTTTCAGGAAATATATTCCTGGGCATATCCTTTACAAACTCTGGGTTATGTAGGCCATATGCTTCTTCAGGTGGAATTTTTATTTCTTTTTCCTCACCTACTTCCATACCTATAACTCCATCCTCA
>MUGC01000294.1 GCA_002900535.1 Thermoplasmata archaeon M9B1D
TGTTTTTGCTTATGGCAGACAAAAGAGATTATTACGAAATTTTAGGTATATCAAAAAATGCAAGTAGAACTGATATAAAAAAAGCATACCGTAAGCTTGCATTAAAATTTCACCCTGATAAAAATCCTAGTAAAGATGCAGAAGAAAAATTTAAAGAAATATCAGAAGCATATGCGGTACTTTATGATGATGAAAAAAGAAAACTCTATGATATGTACGGCCATTCAGGGATAGATCAGAGATTCACCTCAGAAGATATATTTAGAGGAGCAGATTTTGGAGATATATTCCGTGGAATGGGTTTTGAAACTGGCTTTGATTTTGGTTTTGAAGACATCTTTGAACGATTTTTTGGTCACACTAGGAATTTCAATAGTAGAACTGCTCGTAGGCATAGAGGTGCAGATCTTCGCTATGATATAGAAATATCTCTTGAAGATGCATACAAAGGATTAGATACAACAATTCGAGTCCCTAGAACAGAAACATGCGAAAACTGCGGTGGTTCTGGTGCAAAACCTGGAACAACACCAAAGAGGTGTACAAGCTGTGATGGCACAGGACAACAAAGACAATCGAGACGAACAGCATTTGGCATGTTTACACAGATAACAACATGCAGCAGATGCAAAGGAGAAGGAACAATTATAGACTCACCCTGTTCAGAATGCAAAGGGAAAGGTCTTGTTCAAAAAACAAGAGATATCGAACTAAAAATACCTAAAGGGGTAGATGCTGGGTCACAACTCCGTCTTGCGGGACAAGGCGAAGCCGGACAAGCAGGTGCTGGAGACCTGTACATAGTTGTTCACATTAAAAAACATCTAAATTTTGATCGAAGAGGACTTGACCTTTTCACAACTAAGAATATTTCTTTCCCGGAAGCAGCACTTGGAACAAAAATAGATTTAGAAACAATAAATAATAGGATTGAAACACTAAAAATACCAGAAACAACTCAAAATGGTGATATACTACGTATTAGAAATGGAGGCCATGGTGATTTATATGTTGAAATTCATATTAAAACACCGACAAAATTAACAAGAAATGCAAAAAAACTACTAGAAGAACTAAAAGATGAACTTAAGGAATAACAGAAAATGTTAAATAATATAATATATAACAATATAAGGAAAAATATAGGAGGACAAAATTAATGGACTACTTCGATGATGATGAGTTCAGAGATAAAAAAAGACGTAGAAGAAATCCTTTTGATATGTTTGGTTTCGATGAGGATTTCATAAAAGATCTACTGAACGATGAGCGTATAATGGATGATATAAAACGGATGACTGAAGAAATGATGAAAATGTTCCATAATGCTCAACCTGGTAAACCTATTGTTCATGGTTTCAAAATAAATATAGGCCCAGATGGAAAACCTAAAATCGAAGATTTCGGAAACAAAAGAATAAAATCCCCAGATGGCGATGCTTTAATCTCGGAAGAACGAGAACCCCTTACAGATATAATTGAAGGAGATGATGATGTAGCAGTAACCGTTGAAATACCAGGTGTAGAAAAAGAAGACATTGACCTTAACGTAGAAGGAGATACAATAGAAATAAAGGTAGACTCACCGACACACAAGTACCATAAAATTCTAAATCTTCCTTGTGATGTGTTACCAAAAACCACAAAAGCAACATACAAAAATGGTATTCTTGATATTGTAATAAAACGCAAAGAAAAAAAGAAACCAGGAACAGGATACAAAGTAAACATAGAATAAAATATTAGTTTTCTTACAAATTTTAAAAAATTATATAATCAAAAAACTTATCCATAATAACTTATAGTTTTGGAGAGGAAACTAATGGCGTTATTAGAAAATCAGATTAGCAATGAATATTTAAGATTTTTAATAATACTTATTGGAACGATAATCTTTGTGGCTCTTTCTTATCTCATTCTAAAATTTATTGTAGATAAAATATCCGGAGGTAAAAAAAGTAAAGCTAAATTTATTTTAAAAAAATTATCATTTCCAGTTTTTTTCTTGATTTTTATAATAGGTTTATACACCGCCCTAAAGACTCTTAACAAATTAGATGAATATTATGTAATCTTAGACAGAATCAGTTTTATTATTACAACTTTATTTTTTGCTCTTCTCGCATCTAGAATAATTAATTTATCAACTTTAGGATGGTTTAAGCTTAAAAAAGGATTTGAGAGAACTCCTGGTCTTTTAAATAAGGCAATAACTATGATTATTTTCATTATTGCAATAGCAGTTATATTATCTTATTTTAAAATAGATGTAACTCCATTAGTCGCTGGAGTTGGACTTGGTGCCCTTGCTATTAGTCTTGCTTTGCAAAGTACTTTATCTAATTTTTTTGCTGGAGTACACCTACTCTCAGATCGCCCAATAAACGTTGGTGATTTCATCGAACTTGATGAAAATACTACAGGTATTATTGAAGATATTGGTTGGAGATCAACAAGAATCAGAATGCTTACTGATAATCTTTTAATAATTCCTAATGCAAAACTTGCCGAAAGTAACATTATTAATTATTCAATGC
>MUGC01000060.1 GCA_002900535.1 Thermoplasmata archaeon M9B1D
TAGAGAATATCTCAAACTTGCAAGGTCATTTAACTCATTCTTAACAGGTGTTTCTCCTGTGATGGGTGCAATTGCCATGGGTGATTTTAACTTATTTCACCTATTTATTCTATTTTTGATAGGATTTTTTGGACATACATATGGTTTTGTATTAAACGATATAATGGATCATAAAATTGATAAAGAAAATAAGGAAATAACCGACAGACCTTTAATATCTGGTACAATTTCAATTAAAAAAGCGTATCGTTTTGCGGTTTTTTCATTAATAGTTGCTTTTTTACTTGCTATTTATTACTGTTTTATAACTGATAAATATTTTCCACTATTAGTTTTATTTTCATCGGCTTTATTAATAACAATTTACGATACAATTAGTAAAAAAGCACCTCTAATGGATATATTTGATAGCGCTGCTATATTTATGCTTATATTATATGGTGCAACAACAGTAACAGGGAACATTTATGGCATAACAAAAATTGCATGGCTTGTATGTTTACTAGGTGCAATACAAGTTTTTTTCATGCAACTTGTACCAGGAGGTCTAAAAGATATTAAAAATGATTATAAAACTGGAGCAAAAACGGTTGCTGTTAAACTTGGAGTAAGAGTCACACAAAGTGGAATTCTACAAGTTCCATTAAGCTACAAATTAGTTTCTTATTTTATTCAAATTATAGATATTGGCTTAGTTTTTTTACCATTTTTTATTATTTTTACTAAAAGAGAGCCGATACATTACATAATCTGGGTGCTTCTGTTTATCGTTGCATTTAATATGATTTTTATTACCTATAAATTTATAAGTATGGAATATTTCAACCGAGATAAAATGAGAAAACTTCTAGGCAGTCATTTTTCTATAAATTTTGCACTTGTACCAATAATGCTTATGGCAATTAACCCATGGACTATATTATTCGTTTTTTTCCCACCGATTGGATTTATTTTTTCAAATTTAATTCTTCATGGAACATTTTTACAACCAAAAACCATGTGATTTTTATTTTTTAAAATACAAAAATTAATTATTTACTAATTAGATTGCAAATAGTCTAAGTTGTTAGAGGAATAATAATGTATGATGTAGTTGTAGTAGGTGGAAACTTAGCAGGTACATCATCTGCTATAAGTGCATCTTTAAGAGGATTAAAAGTTGCATTAATAGAAAAAAATAAACAACCTTTTATGCCTGCACATTGTGGGGAAGCGATACATACCGATATCTTAGAATATTTCAATTTAAATAATTTGGATTATACGAAAAATCCGATTAATGAAGTAATTATAAATGTAGGCTCAAAACAATATGATATAAAATTAAAAAAACCTCTCCAAATGATCATCGACAGAAATTTTATCGAAAATGAATTCCTTAAGAGAGCTGAAGAAAAAGGCGTTAAACTAATTCTTGGTAATGGAATGAAAGATTTTAACAAACCTAATGAAATTATTCTAGCAGATAATACAAGAATCAAAGGGAAAATAATTATTGATAGCACTGGAATTGCATGTCAGGTAGGAAAACGAATTGGACTTGCAAATATTCTCAGACCGCAAGATGTAGGTGTTGGAATACAAAGCAGAGTACAAGGTAATTTCAAAATTGATGCAATGAAATTATGGTTTCATAAACCATATGGACCAATGGGTTATGCTTGGGTTTTTCCATTAAATAAAAATTTAGCAAACATTGGTATTGGTATAATGGGTGGCCAAAAGATTGATATGAAAGAACTTTTAGATCGTTATATAAAGTATGAGCTGAAATCAGATTATAAAATCTTAAGCACCTTTAGAGCTTGTGTACCTGTTGCAGCTCCTCTAAAGAAAATTTACAAGGATAACGTAATGATCACAGGAGATGCTGCTAGATTAACGAACTCCTTAACCGCGGGAGGTATAAGATATGCATTACTTTCAGGTTCATTTTCAGGAATCGTTGCTTCAAAATACATTAATGAAGAAATAGATAATTTAGGATTATATCAAATGAAATTAGAAAAAGTAATAAAATCACTTACAAAAGTTTATAACAAAAAAAGAAAAATGGAAATTGAGAAAAATCTGATTAAAGGTTATTCAAGATTATTCTCGACATTTTATACTCTAAATAAAATAGCTCCGAATATATGTATAAATTATCTACTCAAAACTATAAAAAAAGATTGGAGGATTCTTGATTCTTTATCATAAATTTTAAAAATGGTTTCTATTTTTTAAGCCACAACAATAATTATAAAAAGAATGAAGAGTTAATATCTTATTGCAATAAAAATTAAAGATAATTATTTACAAGGTATAATAAGAATATCAAGGAAAAAATAATATGATTCTTTCGCAAAAAGATAAACAGTCAAAGCGTAGACAAAAATATTTTGATTTTTTTCCAGAAGATGTACATTTGAAGGATGATGCATATCACGGATCAAATGCAATCGCATTCACTGAGTGGTGGTATTTTGATGCTGAATTAGATAATGGCTACAGCATCCAAATGCACTTAAGAGTTGGAAGTTTATTAAAAAATAGCGTTGTTTTATTCTTTAAAAAATTTGAGATATACAAAGATAAGAAATTTTTAATTAGTAAAAGAAAAGTTCATCTTAAAAGACGTGTTTTTGTGTCTAATGATACTCCTAATGTTAAGATAAATAATAAAGAAATTATTAATGGATATATAGATAAAAAAACAGGTAAATGGGTTTATGATACTAATTTTGAAATAGAAGATGCTGGTTTATATTTAAAATTTGAAGGTACTGGCAATGGATATAAAGGCGTTATTGGTAAACCGATAAGCAAAAAGGGAATAACTAAACAAGGAAAATGGGCGGTAATATTACCATTTGCTAATGTTAGTGGAAAGATAAAAATAAAAAATAAGATTATAACAGTAAAAGGCTTTGGATATCATGACCATAATTGGGATATGAGAGGAACAGTTATTACAAACTATGGTTGGTTATGGGGGAAAATATACACAAAAGATTATACAATTGTTTGGTCTAAAGTTTTTAAAACTAAAGATATCAGTTCAAATTTATTAATTATCAGTAAAAAAAATGGGAATTATATAAATATTGAATCTGATGAGATAGAATTTATAACTGATGAATATAAAAAAGAAAAAAAGAGAATAATACCTCATCATTTTTATTTAAATGTAAATAATGATAATATAAAACTAGAAATCGATATGAAAGCTGAAAGCGTTCATCATCAAAAAGTTTTTGGATTTATTAACTATTATAGATTTCATATGGAATGTAAAGGTTATGTATCAATAGATTCAAAAAAAGAAGAAATTAATGATATATTAATTAGTGAGTTTTTAAGATTTGGATAATAACTACATTCTTTTAGGTTTTAAAGCAGATCCATAGATAATTCTATTAAAAATTACAAACCAAATAAAAGGAAAAGTAATTAAAAATAATCCTATATAAATGCCAATAAATCCAATAAGCATTATTGGAACAACCATAAATCTTAAAAATTCTTGGATACTAATAATCTTTCTTATTTGATCTCTATCAAAAGTTTTTATTCTCAACATTTTAATTGTTAAAAAGAAAATTCCTATTATAAGTAATAACATTAAAAGAGGTTGCCAATAAAAATATGGAAAGCCCTTAAGATAAAATATTGGCATCAATAGCAATATTGCGGATATAGCTTGAAACAATAATAAAACAAAACTAAAAGATTTAGTAATTGTAACTTTGTTATTTTCAACTCTTACCCCCATTCTATATACTATATTTTTAATTCCATATAAGTAATCATGATCTGCATCTTTTAAACCACCTGAGAAGGCATTTAAATAAAAGATTTGTAGAAAAACTAAGGAGGAGATAATAATTGTCAAATTACTTATCGTTTCTGAAACCATCGTGGCTCCAAATAAACAAAATAAGGCGGCTGCTGAACCTGAGACTACATCAGAACCAACGAATTTTTTACCATACAAATCATATAAAGTCCCTAATAATGCAGATGCAGTAACAACAATTATTGGTGTTATACTCAAATTGAAAATACCTAAGTACATCGTTAAAATAATTATAATATAAGCAATAATTAAAACAAACACAGATATATATAATGCATGAATCCTAGGAATCGAACCTGATACAAGAGGTTTTTCTCTTAAACCTTTTGAAAGTTTATCTAGTTCAAGATCACAATAATCATTAAAAACACTGCTATAAACGGTAGCCATAACTCCCATTACTGCAAGAATAAAAAGAGGTAAAAAATCTAATTCTCCTGCACTTAGGGCTCCAAAAAGTGCTGTAAGAGAGGCCACGCCCCACTGATTAATTGTTATAAGTCTTGCATATTCCAATATTTTTACTTTCATATATATTACTGAAATATGCAAGACTTATTAATTTTGTTTTTGGTTAAAAAAAATTTAACCTCATATTTATAAACTAAAAAACGTTCTTAAAAATAGGTTGAGGATATGGGATATGATGTAGCAATTGTTGGTGCTGGTCCTGCTGGTTCAACAGCTGCAATATTTTTATCAAAAAAAGGCTTTAAAGTAGCTTTAATTGATAAAAGCAATTTTCCTAGAGACAAGCCTTGCGGTGGAGGATTACCTGCTCATGTTTTAAAAAAATTTGGTGATATAATTCCTAATAATCTAATAGAATCACATTCCTATGGAGGAACAACGTTTTCACCATCGCAAAAATATCAAATTAAACATATCACAGATGACCCATTTACTTCAATGGTTTTAAGAGAAAAATTTGACTATGGTTTAGTAAAAGAAGCGATAAAAAATGGGGCAGAATTTAAGCCTGGGAAAAAAGTAATCGATATAGAAATTTTAAAAGAAAAGGGAAGATTGATTTTTGAAGATAAAACAAGTATTGAATCAAATATCATTATAGGAGCTGATGGTGTTTGGAGTACAATTGCTAAAAAAACAGGATTATCTAACAAAAATTCAAAAATAGGTTTTAGTGTCGTTGAGGAATATGAATTAGACGAAGTAACTATGGAGAAATATTTTGGAAAGAAAAGATTAGGATATATCCATTCAAAATTTCAAAATTTAGCAGGTTACGGCTGGGTTTTTCCAAAAAAAATACATTTAAATATTGGAGTTGGAGAAATAATATACAAACGTCGTGGTAAAGAATCTGCAAATTTAAAGGAAATTTATAAGAGTTACATAACCCTTCTTAAGAAACAAAAATTAATACCTGAAAGTATAAAAATTAAAAAACTCAAGGGCGGAGCATTACCTGTTTATCCTCTCAAAAAAACATACAGCAACAGAGTAATACTAATAGGAGATGCAGGTGGTTTTATTAATCCTACATCAGGAGAAGGAATTTACTATGCAATGGCCTCGGCAAAGATCGCTGCTGAAACAATTGAAAAATCCTTAAAAATTGGAGATAACAGTGAAAGATTTCTATCAAATTTTCAAAAAAAATGGAAAAAAGAATTTGGTACAGAGTTAAAAATATTTTATTTCATTTCTAAAAGACAACAAAAATGGAAAAATAGAGAGAAAAATCTAATGCTAATTTTTAAAGATGAAAAATTAAAAAATTTATTAATGGAAACAATGGCCGGAAATTTAGATTTAAATAAGTGTAAATGGAAGATTTTAAAAAGATATATTTACGCTTCGATTAAGAACAAATTAAGTAAATCTTAAAAATGATATTTGTTTTAGTATACATTACTATGTGTAACAAAAAAATATGTATTATCGGTGCTGGTATAGGTGGTTTATCTGCAGGTTTTTTATTATCAAGGAAAGGATTTGATGTAACAATTTTTGAAAAAGAAAAATTTGTTGGAGGAAGAGCAACTTCATTAGATGGTAATAAATTAAGTTTAAAACAATATAGAAATATTTTATCATCATATAATATGGCTGTACCTTTTTCAGATCCTTCGTTAGAAGAAATATTTAATAAAGAAATGTTGAAAGGTTACAGATTAGATCTTGGTTTTCATAGCATAGAAGGTGGGACGATGTCTGATTTTGGTCGTATTTCCCAAGAGGTAGGTTACAATAAAAAAATGCTCGGAACTAGACTTGCACTTATAACTGAAGATGGTTTTGATTATCCAATTGTAAAATTTAAAGACAAAATACGTTTTTTACCAGATATTTTGAGATTAGTTTATTCTGGTGAAAAAACAATGAAAAATCTTGATTCGGTATCAATTGCTGAAACTATTGAAAAACATGGTAAAGGCAGAATGAAGCTTATTTTAGAGCTTCTTCCACGTGTTACAACAACTGTTAATGATTTGACAAAAATTTCAACTGGCGAATCGTTTAGAGCGTCTCAATCGAATCTTAAGAGGGGTTCGAGTCCTGTTGGTTATCCAATCGGTGGTTTAGGGACAATTAACAATGCACTTGCAGGAGAAATAAAAAATAACAATGGCCATATCTTTCTTGATAACGAAGTAAAGAAAATATTAATAGAAAATAAAAAAGCTATTGGTATTGAAACTAAAGAAAAAGAATATAATTTTGATATTATAATTTATAATGGTCTAGTACAAAATTTTTTTAATATTGCAGATGAAGATCATTTTTTAAAAGATTATGTAAAATATTTAAAATCACTAAAAGGAACAGGAAGCTTATGCGCTTATTACTCTTTTAGAAATATCGATCCTACTCTTATTGGAAAATCTTTTTTATTTATTGAAAGAAATGTTGGATTAACTGGTAAGGATATAGTTGGAATGATTGAATTTGTAACAGCAGTACCTGAAGCAGATATTTCACCAAAAGGATCATTTATAGTTCAATCATATGTTATATGTACACCTGAGGAAGCAAAATCTAAACAGATACTTATAAAACTAAAAGAAATACTAGATAAAAATTTAAAAATTTTAATTCCTGATTATAAAAAACAACTTATTTGGGCTATCTACCCAGTTATTTGGCATCTTGATGGTGTTGCAAAAACAATTGATAATAAAAAACCAGATATTAAAACACCGATTAAAAATCTGTATTTTGTGGGTGATTGTGTAAAAGCTCCAGGTATCGGTATAAATTGTGCAGTTAATTCTGCAAAAATGCTTTCTGAA
>MUGC01000061.1 GCA_002900535.1 Thermoplasmata archaeon M9B1D
TCCCGCTTTCATTGTAAGAGCTGCGAGAATTAGTACTAGAGCCATTTTATCTAAAAGCCCAAATTGTATATTATTTGCAAGAACTGCCATGTTAAGCGCATCATATTGCCCATAGAGTAAGGCAATTGCTAATAAAACAAATAGAGCACCTATTGCGCTAATAACAATATATTTAAAACCTGCTGCAACAGCATTTCCTTTGTTTGTCCAAAATGCAATTAATGCTGCTGATGCAATGCTTGTTATTTCTAAAAATACAAAGAAGTTAAACATATCCCCAGTCATCATCATACCAATCATACCAGCAGTCATCAGAAGAATTAGTGTGTAGTATTTGTCTAGCCCTGTCTGTTCCTTCATAAAAGCCCATGAGTAAATTATTGCAACAAAGGGCAGTATTGCCGCGATAATTAACATAAACGCATTCATCCCATCGATTTCAAATAAAATACGAATCATTGTTTCCCCAGGATTGTATGACCCACCGAAAACATATGTTCTAATACCATTTGTAAAAACATCATATGTAAGCAGCAATGCAAAAATACTCGTTAAAGCAGATATTATTATGACAAAAATATTTCTAACTCTATCACCTATTTTATTAACAAGAACTGTTAAAAATGCACCAAGTAAAGGTATTGCAACAACTAATGCCGGTGAATGAAGAACAAGAAAATCTAGTATTTCATTCATTCTTCGTCCCCTCCTACAATTTTTCTTACATCTAATGTATTGTAATGTCTATAGATATAAACAATAAATGAAAGCATCAATGCAAGAACAGCTACACCAATAACAATACTAGTTAGAGTCAATGCCTGTGGGACAGGTAGCGAGCGAGTAGCTTCTTCTGTTCCATGATAAATCGGTGCAATACTTCCTTCTCTAAATCCTAGAGTTATTAAAAAAAGATTAACACCACTTTCAATAAGCGTAATCCCGATAACAATTTTAATAAGGTTTCTTTTGAAAACAACTGCATAAAGACCGATTAATACCAGTAATGCAACAGCAATAAATGGTATTTGATAGATCATTTTGCTGTTCCCTCCTTAATTTTAGAAGTTGCATATGCCATTACTAATACTATTGCAAATAACCCTGCAATTACTTTTAGTCCAACTGCAAGATTCATAAGTGGAAGAAGACCTGCGGTGTTTATATTTGAGAGACCCTGTCCAATTTGATTAAAAAATGGAATCACGTCTTGTTTTACTAAGAAATTTGCAAAAAACATCTTTGCACCAAAAAGTAATCCAAAAAATGCAAGACCAATAAATCCAATAGCACCTAGACTTTCAATTATTGAAAGATGTTTTTCTTTTATTTTTTCCATTGTCCAAATTGATCCAAAAGCAACTACAATCATTGCAAACCCTGATGCAACAATAGCGCCACCCTGAAATCCTCCACCTGGTGTTAAATGTCCATGTGCAATGATATAGAGACCGTAGATTGTTATGAAGGGAAGTATAGTTGCAGAAATTGTTTTCACAATTTTTGACATGCCGCTCATTTATTTAACCTCCTAAAAACAAGAATAACACCTGCAACTGCAGTAAATAGTACCGTTGCTTCACCTAGAGTATCAAAACCTCTATAATCAAAAACAACTGCTGTTACACCGTTATCAGCCCCAGTTTCTTTTTGAGTATTTTGGATTATATGATCATCCATAGATGTGTTAATATCACTTGTATCGCCGAAAGGATGAATACTTAATAAACCTAAAATTATAAAGATGGCGACAATCACAAAAAAGATTATTGCAGCAGAGTTCCTCATTGCCATTATGCCTCATCCTCCATTCTTTTTGTTGCTCTTATTGCAATCACCAGAATTGCCGTTGTTAAACAAGCCCCTACTCCTGCCTCAGCTATTGCAACATCAGGTGCCTGAAGGATAAAAAATTCAAGTGATAATAACAAGCTCATTGCTGCAACAGCGATTGCTGCTGCGATTAAATCCTTTAGATAAACTGCTACAAAAGAGGAAGCAACGATTAATATTGGAATAATGATATGAATTATATCTATCAGAATATTTTCAGCCATTATTTTTTCGCCTCCATTTTATTAGCGGATTTCTTAGTCGGTTTATTTTCTAGTTCATCTATTACTGCGCCAACTGGTTTAACACCGCTTCTATGTGCGGCACGAGCAAGAGCATGAGCACCTGTTGGATTAGTCAGAAGAATTGCTACAAGTGCAATTCCAGTGTGTATAACCCATATTGAACCATCAACATTTCCTAAAATCCACATCCTCAAACCGTAAAGGATCACTGAACCGCAAAGAAAAATAGAGCCAAAAGTTGTACATTTAGTACCTGCATGAAGACGCGTGTAAACATCGGGGAAACGAAGTAGTCCGATACCTGCAAGGATGTTGAAAAAGACACCAATTGCAAGGAGAATATATATTACTATATCAATAAGCTGGTTCAGCATTAAAATTCGCCTCCTTCTAGGTATTTAGCAATAAATAATGTTGATATGAATGATAAAAACGCATATACTATTGCAACATCTACATATATTACTGAACCTGCAGCAAGACCAAAAATTATCATACTTACAATAACAATCGTGTTTATAGTGTCAAGCCCAACAATTCTATCAGGTGCTGTTGGTCCTTTTATAACTCGTATAATGGCCATTATAATTGATAAAAAAAGTAGACCTAAAATAACAAGGTAAATATCTGGAATACCAAAAAAATTCATTCTGCAATCCCCCTTACATGTTTATCAAATTTTCCACAAATAAATTTACAATCAACAGGCATTTTGTCAAGTGCTTCTTTTTTAACATTTATCCAGTGTATATACAAATCATTGGTATTTTCATCGATATCAACTGTTAATGTCCCAGGTGTAAGTGTTATTGAGTTTGCAAGCATTGTTACACCAAGATCTGTTTTTAGATTGGGTGAAATTTTTACAATCCCTGGGTTTATTTTACCTGTAATAACCCTATAGGCAACATCAAAATTTGCTTTAGCCATTCCAATAAAAAATGGTCCAATCATATATCCAATGAATTTTAACCATCGAACTGGATTTAACATCCTTAAACTTTTTTTAATAAATACTTTCCGTGCAACAATTCCTACAAGTATGGATAGCACAAGCCCAAAAATGATTTCTTCAATACTCCACATCCATAAATTAAGAAATGATGCGTTATTTGCCGATCCGATTGTTAGTAATAAATATGTTATAAAACAAACCAATGCCGTAACAACAAATGCTACCATAGTTTTCCTCCCATATAATATATATAGTTATTAGTCCAGTGTAATTCTAATGGTTTTTAAAAGTTTATGGTTTTATTAAGAAGCAATTAAGTTATGAAATCAAAACAAATAAAAACAAAATATACATCAATTAGTTGGGGAGATTAATGAAATGAATGTTAAATTAATTGGTTTTACTCCTAATCCTGAGAAAATACCTGCTATGGCAGCGAAATTAACACATAGTAAAACTAAACCTGAAGAACTGGACAAAACATCTGACAAAGAACTTGATGTAATTTTAAAGCAGGTTTTAAATCTTGGTCATACTAGTGTTATAGAACATACAAATTTTACTTTTGCAATAAGTGATGTTAGCCGTAGTCTTACGCATCAATTAGTACGTCATCGCATTGCAAGCTACGCCCAGCAAAGCCAGCGATACGTTGATTTTAAAGAACCATGCTATATCACTCCTCCAAAGATTGAAAAAAACAAGGAAATGAAAAGAGCATATAACCTAACAATGGAAAATATTTGGAAAGAATACAATAAACTTCTTGAAATGGGGATTCCTGCAGAAGATGCACGTTTTGTATTACCAAACGCTGCTTGTACAAATATAATTGTCACAATGAATGCAAGGTCACTAATGAATTTTTTTGAACTTCGTTGTTGTCTACATGCACAATGGGAGATTCGTCAACTTGCAAATAAAATGCTAAAAGAAGTTAAAAAAATAGCCCCGACGATTTTTAAAAATGCAGGTCCGGCATGCAAAACAAAAAAAATATGCCCTGAAAACAAAAAAGATTGTCCTCTCTATCCGAAGTGATATTTTATGAACCGACCTTATATAATTATAAATTGCGCGATGAGTGCAGATGGAAAAATCGCATCTTCTGTTGGTAGCCAACTTAGAATTTCAAATAATGAGGATATGAGACGAGTATATAATCTTCGAAATGAATTTGATGCTGTACTTGTAGGTGTAAATACAATTCAAGCTGATAATCCTAAGCTTACAATTAAAGAAGAATATGTACAAAATCCAAAAAACCCTATTCGAGTTATTTTAGATACACATTGTATAACAAACGAAGATGCACTAGCCGTAGATGAACAAGCAAAAACACTTATAATTACAAATGGAGAATGCGATAAAAATTACAAAAGTAATGTAGAAGTTGTTCAATGTGGAGTTGATTATGAAGGCTTTATCGATCTAAATCAAATGCTAGAGATACTATATAATCGTGGCATTAGGAAATTAATGGTTGAAGGCGGTGGCACAGTTATATGGAATTTTTTAAAACTTGGCCTTGTTGATGATTTGTTTGTTTTTATAGGTCCGATGATAATTGGTGGTAAATGCACTCCATCGATGGCAGATGGAGAAGGTATAAATCAAGAGGATGAGTTAATTAATCTTGAAATTTTAGAATTTAGAAAAATTGGAAACGGGCTTTTAATTCACTATAAAATGGTAAAATGAAGTTTTTATGCGATAGAATGCTTGGAACACTTGCGAAATGGCTTCGAATCTTTGGTTTTGATACTTTATTTGCAGATTCAAACATAGAAGACGAGAAACTTTTAAAATTAGCAAAAGATGAAGAAAGAATTTTAATTACATGTGATAAAAACCTTATCATTGATGCTAGACGTGAAAATATTAAAGTTATCAAAATTATTTCAACCGACATCAATGATCAGTTAAGACAGGTTTTAAAAAATACTAAAATTGATGAAAATTTTTTTTTATCACGTTGCCTTCTTTGTAACAACTTAGTTGAAAAAATTAGTAAAAAAAATGTAAAAAAAATTGTACCTGATAGAGTTTATGAAAACAATAAAAAATTTTGGTATTGTAAAATTTGTGATAAGATCTACTGGAAAGGCTCCCATTTTGAGAATATGATACAAAAAATTAAACAGTTATAGCATTCTTACCATTTGAGCATGTGGAATACCTTTTATTTTAATAACACAACCCGGATCTACAAGGCCAATTTCTATTGCAGCTTTAATTGTTGCTTTTCCTACAAGATTTGCTATAGTTGCAGAATCTAAAATTCTTTTGAAAACTTCTTTTGTCACTCTTTCACCATCATAAAATTCCTTTTTAACTTCTAAATGAAACTTTCCTTCTTCAAAAGTTTTGCCTATTAATGTTTCATCGCAAGCTCCTATGAGGAGATCTTTTCCTTTTTTGTAGACTTTTATACTTATCATGTTTTTGTTCCACTTCTATGTTAGATTTTCATGTTATATATTTATTTCTAAAATTATGACAATAATTGATATAATTTTTACATCCCTGAATTTTTAATATTTGTTTTTTTTATTATAACGTCAAAAAAAGTACTTTTTATAGAAAATTATATATACTGGAGCATAAAAATATCTTGGGTTTGGAATACCGTAATTCTAAAAACTATGTTCGTGTATACAGTTTTTACAAATTTTATTTTTTATGGGACGGGCAGATGGAATCAATTATAAGATCATTCTCAGAGCATGGTACCTTTATACAACCAAATGCATTAGATTATATTTTATCAAAAAAAAATCCTCAGGAATTTACAACTTTTATTAAAAAAAATTTAAAAGAATATCCTCTTGTGTTAACACTTGATTTTGTTAAAAATCTTGAACAGTCAACTAAAGTTGAGGAGATAAAAAAACCACTTTCTAACTCAATTGAAATTAAAGAAATTCAATCAAAAGTACTTTCATCAATTTATGGTGGAGGTTTAAAAATAGAACAATTCAGTGATTTAGATTTGGAGTATGATGATCCTGATAAAGATGATGAAATAAGTATATCCGAAACAGAGATAGAACAAACTTTGCCTCAGAAAATTAATATAAAAAAAATTAAGGGATGGAATCCAAAATCACGCGAATATCAAGCAGAAATTAACATAATAAAAGATATAACTGGTAATAGTCTTTGTGAGGGAACTACTGGCGATTTTACCAAGCTTTTTGTAAATAGATTTAACTCTTTGAGAAAAATTATTAGAAATCAAAGAAGGGAGCTTTCAAATGCAATATCAATAAAAAGAATAAAAAAAAGTGGGCTTAAAGAAATACAAATCGTTGGAATTGTAAAAGATGTCAGGACTACTACAAACGGTCATAGACTAATTGAACTCGAAGATGAAACAGAGACACAAATGTGCATTGCATTAAAAAATTCTCGTGAAATTTTACAACTAGCAAATGAGGTTGTACTAGATGAAATAATAGGCATTCGTGGTCAGCTTAGTAAAAATGGTGATCTACTTATTATTCATAATATTATATACCCTGATATTTCTATTAACTATGAGACTCATAAAGCAGATATACCTGTTTATGCAGCGTTTCTTTCTGATATCCATGTAGGGAGTAAGCAATTCATGGAAAAAGAATGGCAAGCATTTCTCAGATGGATAAATGGTGACATGGGAAATAGCAGACAAAGAGATGTAGCTGGTAAAATAAAATACTTGGTGATTCCTGGTGATGTTGTTGATGGGATAGGTATTTACCCAAATCAAGAAAATGAATTAGCAATAGTTGATGTTTATAGACAATATGAAGCACTTGCTGAACAACTAAGTCTTATTCCAGATTATATATCAATGATAATACAACCTGGAAATCATGATGCAGTAAGACCTGCAGAGCCA
>MUGC01000062.1 GCA_002900535.1 Thermoplasmata archaeon M9B1D
AGAATAAATGAAGAATTTCAAATTGGTTCAACAATTATTATTCTTATAAATCAAGAAGGACGTGGTTTTAACAATGTTCGTGACTACGAAATATTAGTCGAGATGGATGAAATTTACAGAGTAATTTTTGAAGATTTAATCACTGAAGGAAAAGATACGGGAATTATTTCTATACAAAGTATAGCAAAATTAATCCGTGACGAAAATGCTAAACCTCCATCTGTTGAAACTGGTGGTGGTAATAATTGCGATTGTATACCTCAAGATCAGAATGATATCTATGAGTATATGGAAAGACTTTCACTTTCAAATACAAAGGGGATTCTTTATACTAAGGATTATAAAACTGCTGTTATAATAATTCAGCTTGATAATAATGCAGATTATACTGAAATACTTGAAAGAACTAGATCTGCCATTGATAACAGAGGTACAAAGCATGCTAATATGATTATTACTGGAAGTATTGCAATGCAACAAGCTGTTCAGAAACAAAGTATGAATAATATCGTTATAATATTCCCGATATCAATTGTTCTTATATCTATTGTTTTATTTTTCTTCCATAGAAACTTTAAGGGAATTGTTATTGCTTTCCTACCTCCTGCATTTGCTCTTGCTCTTACTTTTGGAACCCTTGGAATTGTTTCTCCTGAGTTGACAATAATCTCTGTTGCAATCGTTTCTCTTTTAATGGGGTTGGGTGTAGATTATTCAATTCACCTTATGAATCGTTTTGCAGAAGAAAAAAATATTTCAAATAGTATAGATAGAATTGAAAAAATATTTAAATCCACCGCTAAAGCTGTTTTACTGTCAACTGTTACAACTGTTATTGGTTTTGCTTCGTTAATGATTTCTAGTATGAATCCTATGGTTAGATTTGGTTTTGGATGTGCAATTGGTATTTTTTATTGTTTTGTATCTGCAATGTTTCTTGTACCATGTTTTTGTTTAATTCTAAGATTTGAAAAAACAGGTAGGATTCCCCGTTGGAATAAATTTGCTAGTTTTGCTGTCAACAACAGAAAAAGAATTATTCTGATTTCAGTGTTTTTTGCTATCATGTCTGTTATTTTACTCCCTCAAATTCAAACAGATGTTAATTATTCTAATTTCGCACCAGAAGGAATAACTGAAGTGGAGGCTTTAGTAGAATATGGTGATAAATTTGGAGGAGGAAGTAACTTTAACGCGATCATGATTGAAACCGATCCGTATGGTTTAGAAGATCCTAAGGTAGTTGAAGGTTTATTTAATATGGAGGAACAAATAAGAACAAAAGGTGTTGTGGTATCATCTATTTTTGATTCTTTAAAGGAATATAAAGATATAATTGAGAGAAGTACTATCCTTGAATTATTCGCAAATCTTACAGATGCAAACAAAATAATATTTGATAGAATAGCTGAAGAAGGACTGGTAAATAGTGATCATTCTAAGACCTTAATTTTAGTTACTTTTCCATTAGGTATGACTATGCAAAAAACAGAGCAGATTGTAAATGAGATAAACCAAATAGCTGATACTTGGGAATTACCTAATAATGGTCGGGTATCTCGCATAACTGGACAAGATGCAATAAATGTTGCTGTTAACAATAAATTATTTGATGAGCAGTCACGTTCAATGATAATAGCATTAATTCTTGTTCTTGCAGCACTTATTGTAATTTTCAACTCATCGATGTATGGATTTTTAACATTGATACCTGTGTGTTTCGTGCTTATGTGGGAGCCAGGATTTTTAGTTGGAACTAGTATAGCTCTTTCACCAGTTACAATTACAATTGCCTCGATAATGATTGGAATAGGAATTGACTATGGTATACATATAACACATAGATTTAGAGAAGAATTAAGTAGAGGTCTTTCAAAAATAGAAGCAACAAAAACTGCGATAGAAAAAACAGGGTTATCTCTTTTAGAAGCGGCAATGACAACTGTTTTTGGGATGGCATCAATCTATTTCATTGGGATATCTGCTCTTAGTGAATTTGTAACAGTTATAATATTTATGACTTCGATGTCATTTATTGCTGCAGCGTTAATTTTACCAATGTTTTATGATAGCAGGTTTGTTAAATAAGTTTATTTCCAATTTTGATTCTTAATTAATTTTTTAAGAGAGCGTATGAATGGGATATCAAATAAAACATTACCAATTATGATAATTATGCCTAAAACAAGTGTACCAAAATACTCTGGATTACCTTCAACATATCCGCGGTTATACCAATTATAAATGAACAAAAAACCAATAAAAACTGGAAGAACTACTAGAAATGGAGTAAAAAGAATTTCGGTTCTAATTACTCTCTTGGTATTACTTTGACTTTTCATATATTCCATATCAACTTCATTCATATTCTTATCACCAAGGCCAAAGAGCAGGAAAAATAATTTCGCTTGGATAACTAAAACCAAGATGTAGAATAGCTAACCAAATAAATGCTAGCAAAACAGCAGGGAGTATCTGAATCATGAAATCATCATCTATCCACCAGAATTTTTTAACCTCACCTATAAGTGCACCAAACGCACCCACTATACTAACTAATATCATCAAAAAAGGATCTGCTTTATACCAAGAAATAAGGAAAAATAACATGCAAATTAAAAAACCCATTACATAAACATAACGAATACTAAAACGATATCTAATTTCACCAATGAGTGGATCGCCTAGACAAGCGCAAAGAATACACGGGACTGCGATAGGTTGAGGGAAAAACCTTAATAGCATTAAAATTGCTAATGCAAAAAAAACATAACTACCGATACGGTTTTTCTCATACATTCTGAGTCCAAAGAAATGATCGCTGCTAACAAAACCTTTTAAACGCGAAATTTCAAGGATTATTACTATTATCAGTATTATTGGTGGAATCCAAAATTTTAAAATATTTATCCATTCTTCATTTGGAAGTAGATAGTAAACAAGAAATGATGTTCCAAAAGCATGGAAAACCCGTCGGTACCAATGAGCATCGTATTCCAAAGAATTAATTTTTTTACGAGCATCTCCTATTTTTTTTTTGGTATTTTTTATTCTTTTTTTAGTATCTTCCAAAATCTTTTCTTTTACTTTTAACATTCTTAAACAACTGTTTTTTCTTTTTCAAGTGTTAATATACCTTGCTGACTACCAACTATTACTTCACTTACAAGGTTTATAAAAAGACCATTTTCAACAACACCTGGGATACAGTTGATATTTATCTCCATTTGTTCAGGGTTTTCAATGTAATCAAATTCACAATCCAAAATATAGTTACCATTATCAGTAATAAAAGGTTCCCCTTTCATTATTTCTCTTAGCGCTACATTACATCCAAATGCTTCAAGTGTTTTTTTAGTAGAAGTCCAACCAAACCTAACTACTTCTACTGGTAATGGAAAGTCAATTCCTAAAGCTTTAACCACTTTAGAATCGTCAACGACAATTATTACTTTTTTAGAGTTATAAGCAATTATTTTTTCTCTTGTAAGAGCACCCCCTCCACCTTTGATAAGATTTAAGTTTGAATCTACTTCATCTGCGCCATCGATTGTTATATCTATTTCAGGGTGTTCATCAAGAGTAGTAAGTGGAATTTTTTCTTCTTTTGCAATTCTTTTTGTACGAATTGATGTTGGAATCCCTTGTATTTTAAATCCTTCTTGAATCATTTGGCCGATTTTTCTAAGTGTGTATTCAACTGTTGAACCTGTTCCAAGTCCAATTGTCATTCCATCTTCTATGAGTTTTACTGCTTCTTCTCCAGCTTGTTTTTTAAAATCTTCTTTATCCAAAAGTTCACCTTAGACGTGTAATGCTGATATAGTACAAAAATTTATACTTGATATTATAATTATGAGCTTGAAGATTTATGTTATCTGAGTGTGAAGAACATGGTTATTACCGTGGCGAATCCTGCCCTGTTTGCGGTAAAGAAGGAAAATTTTTGATGAATGAGAGAGAGCTTGAAAGTCTCAGTAGAATTCTTGCAGGTGCTTTAAGGCATTTCCCAGATAAGCTTGGCTTAATGATGGATGGGAAAGGCTGGGTAGATATCGAAGAATTAATTCATTCAATTGGAGAAGGACGCTCTGGATTTGATTGGCTAAGGGCAAAACATATAGAAGCTCTTGCTATGACTGATTCAAGAGGGCGATATCAGATTGATGGAGGTATGGTTAGAGCAACTTATGGTCATACGATTGATATTACACCTGATGATCTTCCACTTGCTGATATAGATGAGTTCTTTTATCCTGTAACAGAAGAAGAAGCAGATATAATCATCGAAGGAGGTCTACATCCTACTGATAGAAAAAGAGTACATCTAAGTGGTAGTATTGAAAAAGCAATCGAAGCAGGTCATGTTAGAACCGAAAATCCGCAAATTCTTCGAATCGATGGTAAGAAAGCTAAAAAGGATGGTATGAAAATCTATCATGCTGGAAAAGATGTCTACATCACTGATGAGATCGATGCGAAATATATCTCTAAAGTTAAAGAGAAAAAAACTCAGAAAACAAAGAAAAAAGATTAATGAATATTTTTTTGGTTTAAAGTTTTCTTTATTTTGGGCTTGTAGCTCAGCTAGGTAGAGCAATCGGCTCTTAACCGATTGGCCTGGGGTTCGAATCCCCACAAGCCCGTAACACTTTCTCGAAGGGATTTTGTTCAAGAGCACCTAAAAACACGGTCTCTTGAATTTTTTCACACTTTCCCCACCATTGGTTTTGAGGGTGCGATTAATCCAATCAAAGGGTGCTTGTTTATAATAATCCTTAGTGTCTTTGATGCATCTAAAACAATATTGTAAAGATGAAAATATCAAAAGGGGGAAAGATGTTTCCAATAACAAGGATAAGGGTTTTTCAAATTATTAGAGAATTAGCAAAAAAAGCACAAATTGAAAAAAGTATTCACCCTCATACTTTACGACATTCCTATGCAGTTAATTATCTAATGAAAGGAGGAAACCTTAGAAATCTTCAGCTCAATCTAGGGCATTCTGATTTGAATATCACTGCTCAATATTTACAGGTTACTGCTCAAGATAGAAAAGATGAATATGAAAAAATAATGGTTTAAAAGAAAAAAAGAGTTTTGGTTTACAGTATTATTTGGTTTAGTATTTTTTCAAACAATCCAAAAGATTTTCTCAATATGAACGGTTTTGACCTCTCTTAGTCTATCGTAATATTTAAATATTTAAATTAAATTATACTTATTGATGTCTGAAGTAGAAATATTCAAGGCTTTAGCTGATCCTACAAGATTAAAAATACTTGAATGCATCAAAGATGAAGAAAAATGTATCTGTGAAGTAATACCCTATACTGGTAAATCTCAACCAAATGTATCTTTACATCTTAAAGTTTTAAAACAAGCAGATTTAGTTAACGAGCGTAAAGATGGAACCAGAATAATGCTTAGTATTGCTGACAAGAATATTTTTAAACTTATTGACTTAGCTAAAAAATTTAAGTGAATCATATGCAGTTTATTGACATATTAATCGCAGGTTTAAATGCATTAAAAGAATATCTCTCAGCACATGTATTAACATGTTTGATACCTGCTTTTTTTATTGCTGGTGCAATAGCTGTATTTGTATCAAAACAATCAGTATTGAAATATTTTGGTGCTAAAACTAAAAAATATATTTCTTATCCTGTAGCTGCAGTCTCTGGTAGCATTCTTGCAGTTTGTAGCTGTACAGTTCTACCTTTGTTTGCTAGTATTCATAAACGTGGTGCAGGTATTGGTCCTGCTTCTGCTTTTCTGTTTTCAGGTCCTGCAATAAATATTCTTGCAATTGTTCTTACTGCTCAGGTTCTTGGTTATGATATCGGTCTTGCAAGAGCAATTGCTGCAATTATTATGGCAATTGTTATTGGTTTGCTAATGGCATTTATTTTTAGAAGAGAAGAAATCGAGAAAAAAAATGATAATAATATTTTTGCAGCTCAGACAGGCGAGGAAAAAAGTAGTCGTCCTGTTTGGATATCACTTTTATTTTTAGTATTGCTTATTTTAATTCTTGTTATTGGTGCTGCGAGTAGTAGTTATATTCCTTGGGTTCCAAAGCTTGCGATTGTTTATTTTTTAACGCTTGTTGTTTCAGGTATCCTTATTTTTTATTATACTCGTAACGAGGTAAAAAACTGGGGTATGGAAACTTGGGGTCTTTTTAAAAAGATTTTTCCTATTCTTCTTATTGGTGTTTTTGTTGTTGGTATAATTGGTGGCGTTGCTGCTTATTTTATGCCTGGTACTGATCCAGCTAATGCTCTTGGTGTTGCTGTTGCACCATATATTGGTGGTAATAATATTCTATCATGTTTCTTTGCATCAATAATTGGTGCTATTTTGTATATGCCGACATTACTTGAGGTTGCTATTGTTGGTAACTTGTTTGGTTATAGTGCTGGCATTATGGGTGGTGGTCCTGCTCTTGCTTTATTACTTGCTGGTCCTTCTTTGAGTCTTCCTAATATGATTGTTATTACTAGAGTTATGGGTGTGAAAAAAGCATTGGTGTATTTTGCATTAGTGATTGTTATAGCTGCTCTTGTTGGTTTTGTTTATGGTATGATTGCAGGATAAATAAAGGAGAAAAAATGTATGAAAATTGAGATATTAGGCACAGGTTGCCCAAAATGTAAGGCAACTGAGAAGGTTGTACGAAAAGTAGTTGAAGAACTTGGAAAAGATGTAGAAGTTGTAAAAATTGAGGATTTACAAGAAATTGTTAATCGTGGTGTGATGATGACACCAGCAGTGATTGTTGATGGAGAGATAAAAATCGTTGGTCATATCCCCAGTGTT
>MUGC01000063.1 GCA_002900535.1 Thermoplasmata archaeon M9B1D
ATGTTACTTTTACATCTGTGATTTTTGTTCCAAATGGGAAAGTATATACTTTAGTTAATTTAGGTAACATTGGTTTTCCGGTTTTCATTAATTGTTCTGAGGTTTGATCTAATTTTATTTGAATGTAATTTTCTTGATCTATGCTTATTGGTTCTGAAAAATTTATGGTTTCGTTTTTTTGTAATTCTTTTTTTTCTTTTGATAAGGCAGAAGCTCCAAGTCCACTAAAAATCAAAATACTTACGATTAAAATTGTTAAAATTTTCTTCATATTTTTTACCTCACATTAACGTGTGTTAACTTGATATGTTAATTTCTTATATAAAGGTTGTTAAAACAATTTTTTAACAATTGTTAACAAAATATAAATAATAGACTTGTATTAACAATTGTTAAGCTTTATGGTGCAAAATATGAAAAAGAAGGGAAAACTAATAATTTTCACGCTTGTAACAATCATTTTATTGTTCATTACATCTTTTAATGCAATGGGCAATAACATTGAACAAACAGAATATATGAATGAACAGTCTTATGGTGGTCAATTACGTGTATATATAGTTGAGCCGACAAGTAGATGGGATAACTATGATAAAGACCCGTATCATTTTGGGTTTTTAGATTTTGCAATAGATGAAACGTTATCAATTAACTATTTAGAAACATATACTACACAAGTTGTTTGGGATGCTTCAGAAGCAGGGTATAGTAATGTCAAAGAAAATAACATTATGGCAATAGCTGCTGTTTTTAATCATGACAGCATTGAAAAATATGCTTATCCTCCAAGTAAAAATCCATTTGATGCTCATTATGTAGATGCCGCAGCTGCTGCTAAACCTGGTGAAACAGGTGAAAATTTTAGAAATGAAACAATTACCCACACTGTCTTTTGCGAAGAAGCGACAGCCACATGGTGCCAATATTGCCCCGCTGCTGCAAACGGTTTATATGATGTATATGACTCTGAGGAATATCCATTTTATTTTGCTGCCATGGTTGCAGACAAAAATGATATTGCAAGTGATAGAGTATTAGAAGATTATAATTTGTATGGCTATCCAACATGTTTTTTTGATGGCGGGTATAGTGTAGTTGTTGGAGCATCGTCTGAATCTACCTATAAAAGTAAGGTTAGGGTACGAAGCGCTAAAGATGTTCATGAGCTTGATTTAAGCATAACAGTTGAATGGTTAGGCGATGGTGATTTGCAGATTGGTATCTCTATAACTAATAATGAGCAGATGCCAAATAGTCCTCCTGATATACCCACTATAACAGGTCCTTTAAATGGAAAAATAAATACTGAGTATACATATAGAGTGGTTACTAACGATCCAGATGGAGATGATGTTTACTATTGTATAGATTGGGGCGATGGAACTGATGAAGTATGTATTGGCCCATATACTTCAGATGAAGAAGCTATTATAACACATACATGGACAGAAAAAAACACATATACCTTAAGAGTAAAAGCAAAGGATGCAAACGATGCAGAGAGTGACTGGGCAACCCTTCAATTAAGTATGTCGAAATTAAAAGGAATGTCTCACATTTTCTCATCTAAATTATTTGATTATCTAACATCTTTAAGATATATTTTAAGAAATATTATATTATAAGTAAGTCTTTAATAAACCCTTTTTCTTTCTTTTTGCTTAAAATGAAGTGCGCTGTTTTATTTTCTGGTGGTAAAGATTCAGCTTATGCTACTTATTTGACTAAAAAAAATGGTCATGATATTTCTTGTCTAATTGCTATTATTTCTAAAAATCCAGAAAGCTTCATGTTTCATACTCCATCTATTTCAAAGGTTGAGAAGCAAGCAGAAACTATGGGTGTTCCTATAATTATTCAAAAAACAAAAGGCGTTAAAGAAGAAGAACTAAAAGATTTAGAATGTGCAATCAAAAAATCAAAAGATGAATTTGGTATTGAAGCAGTTGTAACCGGAGCAGTTGAATCTGCTTATCAAGCTTCAAGGGTCCAAAAGATATGTGATAACCTAAATTTGGATTGTTTTAACCCTCTTTGGCAGAAAAATCAATTCGAACTATTAAAAGATATAATAAATAACAAGTTTGAAGTTGTTATTACTGGTGTTTTTGCTTATCCTTTAGACGAATCCTGGTTGGGAAGAATCATAGATGAAGAGTTTCTTAAAGATATAAAAGAGCTTCATAAAATGTATAAAATTAATCCCGCAGGAGAAGGTGGCGAGTTTGAAACCTATGTTTTATCTTGTCCTTTATTTTCAAAAAAACTTAGAATTAAGAAAAAAATAGTTTCAGGTAAGATTCATTCTTGGGCAATGGAGATTGATGTCGTATGATTTTGATTGTTAATATTTGTAGTCATAATCTTCATTATTTTGAATTTGTAAAACCTATAGAGGATGTTTTAATAAAAAATAATTTTGAATTTGAGACTAGATTTTATAAAGATTTAAAACCTGAGCTAATTTCAGAAGTGGATAAGGTAATAATCTCT
This sequence comes from Thermoplasmata archaeon M9B1D, assembly GCA_002900535.1. Taxonomy (GTDB): domain Archaea; phylum Thermoplasmatota; class E2; order DHVEG-1; family DHVEG-1; genus M9B1D. The sequence goes on from MUGC01000063.1 coordinate 2,494, forward strand.
GGAACAAGTCTTAAGGATAATAATTTTTTAAAAAATCTGAAGTTCTTCAAGTGGATAAAAGGTTTTGAAAAATCTATACTTGGTATATGTGGAGGTATGCATATTTTAGGGTTGATTTATAAGGGTAAGATTAGGAAACAACAAGAAATTGGTTTGACAAAAGTTGATTTTAAGGATGAGTTTCTGGGTCTAAAAGAAAATGTAGAGGTTTATGAGTTGCATAACTACTATGTGGAATCAAATGAATTTGAAATTTTTGCTGAATCTAGGAATTGCCTTCAGGCTACTAAGCATAAAAATAAGTCTTTTTATGGTGTTTTATTTCATCCTGAAGTTAGAAATAAAAATTTGATTTTAGATTTTGGGAAATTAAAATAATATGCATATTCTGGTTTTGTATTGTTAGAATTATTATAAGTTCAGTTTTTAATAAATAAAAATTTTTTTATTTTTTCAAATCAAGCTTTTGTGATATGCTATCAATTTGACTTTTATCAAGTCTATAATATAGCCAGGTTGAAAGATGTTTAGCTTTGTATTTACTGTAGAAATTTATTCCTATTTTATTCCAATTAAGAACATGCCATTCAATTCTACCACATTGTTTTTCTTTTGCTTTTAAAATACAGAATTCAAAGAGTTTTTTACCTATTCCTTTTTTTCTGAATTCTTTTAAAACAAATATATCTTCAAGATATAGTGTTGGTAATGCAAGAAAGCTTGAGTAGCTCATAATAAAAATAATGTATCCAACATATTTTTCATTTATTTTTGCTAAATATGCTTCGTATCTTAGTTTTTGAGATAAGCCATCTTTTTTTAGTCTAATTTTTGCATCTTTATCTGGTGGGTCTAATTTTTCGTATTCTGCTAGTTTTTCAACTAGATGTAAAAAATTATTAAAATTTTCATTGTTAATTTTCTCGATGTGGATATCTAGGTTCATCTTATATTTCTGAAACAGACTTTGTTTAAAAAATATTGTTATATATAGGTAAAAAGCATTATAAACCCTAACTTTATTTCGATGTTTCTATCAACAGATATAAATAGGTGTTGTTATGGCACGTAAACCAGGTAGTATGTATCGTCAAGTAAGAGGAATGCCGTCAACTCGTAAAGAGTATATGGGTGGTATACCAACTTCGCGTATAACACAGTTTGTGTTAGGTAACAGAACTGCAAAATTTCCTGTTTTATTATCGCTTACATCAAACGAAAGATGTAATATTAGACATAACGCACTGGAGTCAGCTCGTGTGACTATCAATCGTGCGATGGAAAAAATGGTTGGAGCGCAAAATTTTAGAGTTGTGATAAGAGTTTACCCGCATGTTGTTTTACGTGAAAATAAACAAGCAACTGGAGCAGGAGCTGATCGTGTTAGTCAGGGTATGAGAGCAGCATATGGCAAAAATGTTGGTACTGCTGCAGAAGTACAGGCAGATCAAATAATTATGACTGTTGAAACAACCGAGCAGTTTATTCAGCCTTCAAAAGAAGCGCTTCGGAAAGCAGGTATGAAATTACCATCGCCATGTCGTGTAAATTTACATGGTTTAACTTAATTTTTTTAGATATACTTTATAATTAGTGGAAATAGAATTAAAAGAAGAATTGTCAAAGAGATAATTAGTGAAGTGTTTTTGACGATTATATCAGTTTTCTCATCTGTTATATCTTTTTTAAGTTTTTTAACTGCACTTCTTATTGAGTCATTTAATAGATACCCACCATCAAGAGGTGTCATAGGTAAGACGTTAAATAATCCAACCATAAGATTAAGCCAGAATATCCAGTATAAAGCATTTATAATGCCCCAAAAAACAGTTTTTGGGAGGCTGCTTAAAGGTCCTTTGATTATATATGAATCGGTAAATTGATCAGCTATCGGATTAAAACCTTCAAAGTAACTCATAACTGGAATAAGAAGAAAATAAGTGAAACGTGATAAATTTGTAAATGGATTTTTTAAAATATCAAGATTTTTTCTTACCAAAATAAAGCTTGCTACACCATCAAATGGTTTGTTTTTATTTGTATTTTTTGTAATATTGTAATTTTTATAATAGTATGAATATTCACTGGTTAAATTTATATTTTTTGTATATAAAATATCATTATATCTATATGAAATTGTGATTGTATCATTAACTGATGTTTGATTTATAATACTTCTATAGAATAATACTCCTTCTTCATTACTTTCATTATTTGTTAAGTCAAATTCATTTATTTTTGTAATGATTGCTCCTTTTTTAATACCAGCATCGTCAATAGGAGAATTTTCATAAACATTAAAAACTGTGAGGCCTGAGCCTGGTTGAACTGATGAAAATAATATTAATGAAATAAGTAAAAGACAAATAAAAGCAGCAACAAAGTTAGTTAGAGGCCCTACTGAAAATACACGCATTCTTTTAGATATTTTAGTATTTTTTAACTGTTTTTCATCTGGTTCTACGAAGGCTCCAAATGGTATAATTATATAGATTAGACCCATAGATTTTACTTTTAGGTCACCTGCATAAGCAAGGATTCCATGGGAAAATTCATGCACGATTATTGCTACAATAAAGGCTAAAATAATATAGAAAAAATACTCCATTGGAAGAATTGGATTTATACCAGGCAACGCTAAGACGAATTCAGGTCCTGGGAGAGCTGCTTTTTGTTCTGGAGTTATACCAAGTAGAAATATAAAATTCCATATAAAAAAAATAAGTACGATAAAACCTGAAATTAAGCAAAAAACTATTCCAAAACTACCGTATGCTTTCCAAAATCTTTTTTTGCTAGCTATTTTTTTAAGAAAACCAAGTCCTTTTTTTGTTCTTAAAAGTAGAAAAGGGCCATAAAATGAGATATTGTACTTTTCTAAAATACCTTTTTTATGAAAGATGAGTACTACTATAAAATAACATATAATTATAGATAAAAAAATTATTAACCAATCTATTGTTGTCATGATTGCTGCCCTGGAATGTTTTTTTATTTATTAAATTTCCTAGAAATCTATTCTATTATCATTTTTGTTAGTTTTTTACACCATTTTAATTTTTTAAGTTTGAGTTTTTTATTTTTGTTTTCAGAGCAAGAATATTTACCGATTTTACCATTGAAATTAAAGCCGATGAGATTTATTTTTTTTGCGTTGAAATGATCTGCGATAAAAACTGCTCTGTCTCCATCAGTAAATCCGCCAAAATTGTAAAGATTTTTAAATTTACTTGGATCAGTCTGAGTGGTACCAATTATTTTTCCTTTTATTTCAGGGAGATATCTTATAATTTTATCTTTGTTATCACCATGGGCATGAATTATAATTATCGAACCCTTATCATTTGATTTGATTTGATCCTTAACATTTCCATCAAGATCTGTTACTATTATATCTGGGTATATTGCGTGTTTTATAAGAGCAGATGTTGCACCATCAGCAGAAATTTTAATGAACGAATTAAAATGTTTTTTATTTTTAATAATTGAATTTTCAAGAGATGGCCCTGCGCCGAAAACAAAAACTTGTTTATCTTTAATTAGATGACTTAGATCTTCTAGGGGAAAAATAGATTTATTTGAAAGTAAAATGTCTAATAATTCTGCAGATTTTTTATCTTCTGATTCTTTTATGTTGAAATCTTTTAAAATTTTTTTATAAATTTGTTCCCAGTTTTTGTATATCATGTTAAAATTAATTATTTTCAAAGATTGTTTTTTTTTGTTTAATTTCTTTTTCTTCTATAGGATGTATCTCTTTTACGTATCCGTAGGTTATTGATCCGATTAGTGCTATCATTATGCCAGTAAATGTAAAACCAAGAAAGGTTATTGAAGAAAAAGGACCTGTATTAAAATTATCTGGCCAGTTAAGCAACGCTTTATATAGTGCATCAGATACGGCAAAAACTATGAATCCCAAGGCTAGAAATGAGAAGGGTAAAAGCCAATAGTTCCAGTATGTTTTTTTATCTTTTACATGGGAGTCTACTGCTCTTCCAAATATTGCAATTATACCTGCTATTACAAAACCCCAAATTACATTTTTAATAAATGATAATATTTGCAGATATTGTTTTGTTTCTGTGTTCAAATCTGTATTGTAATATGCAACAAAAATAAATGTTATTATGACTACTAATGCTAAAATGTATGAAGGAATTGAAAGTTTGCCTGTGAGGAGTCCTGATTTGAATTCTCCCCATGCACGTTCGATTCTTTTTTCCCATCTAAATACTCTTACGAACAAGTATAATCCTAATGTTAGTAATATTGCTCCAAAACCACTTGCTGAAAGACCTAGTAGTACGAAAACT
>MUGC01000064.1 GCA_002900535.1 Thermoplasmata archaeon M9B1D
TAGGGGCACTATTAGCAATAATATTAGGATCAGCAAACGCATACTTTGGACTATACGCAGGAATGACAGTATCCGCTGCAATACCTGGAGCAGTAATGGCATTCGCGCTTCTTAAACCATTAAAAGGAACAATACTTGAAGTAAACATTGGAATGATGGGAGCTGCTGCAGGCACAGCACTCGCTGCAGGGGTAATATTTACAATACCCGCTATGCTCTTTCTAGGAACATGGACAGAAATACATTATATAGAAACAACAATAATCGCAGCATTAGGGGGGATACTAGGTGTACTCTGGATGGTATCATTAAGAAGAGCACTTATAATCAAAACAGATTTACCATTTCCAGAAGGTGTAGCTGTTGCAGCAGTACTAACAACTACAGTAGGAGATGAAAAAAAGAAAAAAGAAAATCATGGAGTAACAGGAATATGGCTACTTATGGGTGCAGTAATAGGTGCACTTCTCAAATTTGCACAGGTGGGGCTACAAGCAATACAAGGAAAAATCGAATTAATAACAAGCATTGGAAAATACAATATTGGTGGAGGAGAAAATAGCGCATACTTATATGGTGGAATTGCAACATCACCTGCACTACTAGGTGTAGGATGGATAATAGGACCAAGAATATCATCCTTTGTACTAATAGGAGGGCTACTAGGATGGGTTATAATAACGCCATTAATGCTACTTGCAATAGGCATGCCTATAGGAATTAATGATCCACTTGATGGATTCTTTTACATATGGAATCATTACGTTAAATACATTGGCGTAGGTGCAATGCTTGTTGGAGGGCTATATACAATATTCAAACTAAGAAACAACCTTGCTGATGGAATAAAAGAAGCAATAACTGGAATAAAAAGTGGACATACAATTACAAAAATACGAACCGACAAAGATCTAAACCCAAAATATGTATTCATAACGATAGGGCTACTAACAATACCAGTATTTCTTGTATACTGGTGGATATCACAAAACATATTAGTATCAGGAATAATGGCTATCTTTGCAATACTTTTTGCATTTATAGCATCAGCAATCGCAGGATACATGGCAGGACTTGTTGGCTCATCAAATAACCCAACATCAGGAGTAACAGTATCAATATTACTAATAACATCACTCATATTACTCGGATTAGGTTTCTCTGGAACATCATCATATGGAGTAGCGTTATTAATCGCAGCAGTAATAGCATGCTGTGCAGCAATATCCGGAGACGTACTACAGTCAATGACTGCAGGACAAATGATAGGTGCAACACCTTGGAAACAACAACTAGCAGAACTAATAGGGATATGCGCAGCAGCACCAATCCTTGCTTTTGTCATACAAGCACTTCATAAAGCATATGTAATAGGAAGCCCTAATCTACCAGCACCTCAAGCAGGACTAATGGCAGGAGTAGTACAAGGCATATTAGGCGGAGAAATGGTCTGGCCTTTTGTAATAGCAGGGATGATATTAGCATTTGTATTAATACTAATAGAAATACCAGTACTACCAGTAGCAATAGGTGTATACCTACCTTTTACACTTGCAACACCAATATTCTGTGGAGGATTAATAAGACACATCACAAACAAAAAAATTACAAAACAATATGGTACAGATAAAGAAGAAATAAGCGAATGGGAATTAGCAATAAAACAAACAGAAATCAAACCTAAAGAACACATAATAAGAACAGGCCTACTTTTTACGGCAGGACTTATTGCAGGAGAAGCACTCACAGGAGTAATCGTTGCATTTATAATAATAAGCGGACTGAAAATCATAATGTTTGAAACCCCTCCAGTCTGGCCTGGATTAATACTTTGGTTATTCATTGCATTACTAGTATTTTACATACCATTAAGACGCATATATAACGATAAAAAAACATAGTTTAAAGAATATATTAACTTATAAAAAGAATTAAAAAAAATATTTGGGAAAATTACAGATCAATTTTTTGTAGAAAATGCAATAATCAATATTAAAAAATAATGGATATTATAGAGCTTGCAATATCCTTTAATTTTTTTAAATGATTATTATTATTTTTACCCAAGTAATAACTCAAGAAATTTATCGCCTTCAAAAATCATTAGTTGAGATGGTTCAATACATTTTACTGACGCGCTGCGAAAACCTTTGTCAAAAAGTGCCATTTCCCCAAACATATTGCCTTTTTCTAACGTTGCTAATTCTTTTTCATTACCATCGATATCATTTTTATAAACTTTTACTTTACCTGATAATATTAGATAAACTTTATCTGCAATATCTCCCTCGTTACAAATAATACTACCCGCGTTTATAGATTCAATTTTTCCGTTATCAATTATTGTTTTCAATTGATTATCATTTAAATGAGCACAAAATGGATTAGTTTTTAATGTTTCTTCGATGGAGATATTTTTTGAAGGAATAAGATATTTCAAAGGGATATATTCATTTTCTCCCCACCAGTTTTTTATTGTTGTTTCTTTAACACCTGTTTTAATATCATCAAATTTGTCTTTTTCTCTTAATTTATTTTCTTTAATAAGTTCTTCTATTACTAAATCTCTAGCTTTTAGAACATAATTCCTAACTATTTGCATGGATATTTCGTTTGAATTTGGTGACATTGGAAAAGCTTTTAGAGCATATATTAGATAATGGTTGTCTTTTTCATTTGGTGCATATTTTGGTGGACGATAACCCGAAGTAAAACTTGTATATGGAGGGTTTTCCCATCCTTCTAATTTTTGTTTTCTGTCACGTAACATAGAAAATAGTTTATTAGCAATTCTTTGTTGTAAGAGATTATATGCTTTTAGTTCTTCACGATATTTCGGATCATTTAATTCTTTTTCAAACTGTTCTTTTGCATTTATATGCTTAGGATATACTCTAAATAATGTTACGAAACCATAATTATCTGGATTTACACATACAAGATTTTCATCTTTTTCTAATAATTGCCTGAAAAAGATACTAACTTCAATTATTCTTCCTAACATAACCTGATAACCCTCTTGACCAAATAATTTTAATGTAGCCCATCCTGCCATAGAATAAGCACCAGTCCGAGAAGTTTCAAGAGTAAACTTAAAAGGGTTATATGGTGTTCTATCCTGCAAATAAGCTGGCATAGGTCGACTAAGCTTCTCATCGAGATTGTTATAATCTTTTACTATGAAAAAACTACAATTATATGGTGCCCAACCAGTTTTATGAAAATCTATACCAATTGCATCAGCATGATGAAGTGGTTTAATTTGATTGAAGTTGTGTTCTAAAATTTTAATTGCTTTTTTAGAAAATTGAAGAGGATTTTTATTAAAATCATAATTCCTAAATGAAAGCCAAGACCAACCGATAACAGCATCTGCATAAAGTAATGGTTTTGGATAACCTTTTGCATTTTCATAGTTATCAATTAACTCTCTTATCTTTCCAATTGGATCTATTGCAAAAGCATCAGTTGTTCCCATTGTACAAACAATCATAGCTATAGGTTTCCCCTCTTTCTTACATTCTTCCATAACTTCTTTAAGAGCATTGATATCAATCCGGTTATGTTCATCAACTGAAATTTCTCTAACATTGTTCATTCCTAAACCAATCCAATCTGAACAGTTCTGTTTTATAAAGTGACCTTCTCGAGAAACTAATATCTGAGCATCTTCACGTATTCCTGTAAAACGTGTTTCTTTACCCAGTACTCTTGTTAATGCTAATTTAATAGCATAAAAATAGCAACCTGTACCACCAAAGGTATAAATCCCTCCAGATTTGTGTGGATCCCAACCAATCAACTGAGATAACATTGCCCCTGATTCTATTTCGGTTTTTGCAATATTCCAAGAATATTCTCCCTCTAAAATATTTGGGCTAAAAACATTACAAAGAGTTGAACCAATAATTGATGCTGTGTTAGGAGGAGGAACAACATTACACATAGTTTGTGGATGATTCCAATTAGGCATCCCATTGAAAAATCCTACTAAATCTTTAATTATATCATCTAATGGTTTCATATGTTCCTCAAATTTAACATCTCTACATTTTGAGTAATCTGGTAAAGCTGGATCTCCTAAGTATCCTTGCCATGCTTTTTGTTCATGGTACAAACGAGGATGTTTCAATTTATTCAATTGACCAATTGCATTTAGGAACATATTTTCAAAAATTTGATCTTCTCCTTCTTCACTCCATGGAGATGGAAAAACTGTTTGTATATCTTTCAAAAGATTACGCCACTTTGCTGAAATATTTGCATTTTTATTAGTTTCTTTAATTAATGTTTTTGATTTATTTTCTCCCATAGATATTCCTCTCACTTTTTTTAAATACTAATAATTTTACCTTGATTGTTAACGTTTATTTTAATATTCATATTTTTTGATAAATCATTTATTTCTTTTGATATTTCTGATTCATAATTTGGGTTTAAATGAAGTAAGAAAACTTCTGGGAAATAATCTTTAATTTTATAAAATTCTAATAATTCTTCTTTGAGTAGTTTTGGACAAAGATGTTTTGAATTAATTGCTATTTCTTCCATTTTATCAGGAAATGTTAAATCCAAAATAAGAACTTGTGGGTTTATGTTTATCCAAATATCTGAAAGACCAGGGCCCGTATCACCTGAAAAAAATATACTTTTTCCGTTATTAGAAATGATCTCGTATCCCAATGAACTAATTGTATGATTTACGTTTACAGGTGTAACTTTGTAATCAAATAAATCTAATTTTTTAAAAGGTTCTAATATAAAAAATTTAAGAGAAGGTTTTTTTAAATAGTGATTTTTTTTAGTAAAATTAGGATAAATTAATCCATCTATTAGATGAGTTGAAAGAATTTCTAGTGTTTTATTATTTCCATAAATCATCGTTGTTTCATTAGTATTATTAAAAGCAAAAGAAGGAATATCTTTTATATGATCATAATGACCATGAGTTAATAATATTGCTTTTATATTTTTTTGTTCTAATAAAGTAAGCTCTGAAGATAAGCATCCTGCGTCTAATGCTAAGATATCATCTATAATTATTGTCACAAATTTTGTTTTTCTTGATTGTGAATTATATGTTCCTAAAAACCTTATTTTCACGTCATCTACCTCTAGTTCTTATGTTTAACCCTCGACAAAATCTAAGTCCTTGCATTTGTATAAAATCGGTTCTAAATAATAATGAACTGGCTCATATTTAATTTGACTTAATCCATTTATTAAAGAATTATAAATGTCTTCAATTTCACCCTCACAACCACTATTTCCAATAAAAGCAAAAGATATTTTTCCTTTGAAGGAATTATTTTTTAAGAAATCATAAATATTACTAATCCAGATAAAACCTTCTTCATTAGGAACATTCCTGATTGATATAAGAATATGTTTATCCTTTATTTTAGTTAGATGAATTTTTCTATTTTTAATCTTTATTTCTTTATCGCTTTTAAAAATGCTAGGGGCATCACTCCACTCAATCAAGGAGAGTATACCAAGATTATTGAATTTTATTTTATCTAAAAATTCATGTAAATCATTCCATTTATTAGCATCAATTTTTCTTTTTTGTTTTGGTTGATTAATCCAAAGACATTTTCTATAATTATATTCTTGAAATGGAAGATATTTACCGTTTTTTATATTTTTTTCGACCCTTCTCAAAATCGTTAAAAAAATATTCTTCAATCCTTCATGAAATTTATTTTCTAATTTTTCTATAAGATCAAGCGCCTCAGATAAACTTAAACCTTTTCTATCGGGTCTTATTCTAACCATAGAATTTAATGTATCTGCTAATGCAATAATTTGAGTTTCAGGAATAAATTTATCTTGTCCAAATCTATCAAAAGGATATCCAATCACACTTGACTCGATTTTTTCAGAAGGAATATGATAGCGAGCATGATGCAATGATGCGATTTCAGCAATATTCATAAATATTTGACTTTTCATTAAAATATTATATGTTAAATATGGATGCATTTTTCTTATCAGTAATTCTTCTTTACTTAGACGGCTTTTTCTCAGAATTTCGTTTGGAATGAATATTTTCCCAATATCATGTAGTAATGCAGCTAATCTTAATTTTTCAATTTTATCAACTGTTAAATTAAAACCTATACTTTCTACTCTTTCTCTTAGTTCTTTATCACGGGATATTTCATCAATAAAAATATCAATTACAGTTCTAACATTTAATGAATGAGTAGCTTGATATTCATCCTTGGCATCAATGCTTGAAATTAAAATTTTACCCATATCTTCTGCTTTATCATAAGATATTTTCTCCATATATAATATTAAGCTTAATAGTTGAGCTATTGGAATAAAATTTTTTTCTATATCTTCACCAAGAAATTTTTTACTATCTGTTTCATTTAAAGAACTGATTGTAAATATTCCAATTATTTCATCTCCGAATGATATGGGCATTAAAAGAAAACTACCGATACCTTGATCAATAGTTACTGTACCTCTTTTTTTAAGTGATTCAGCTTCATCCTCTAAACCCAACTTTTTAAATTCTTCACTTGCTAAATCAAACTCTTGCAAAATTTTTTTCTTGGAAAATAGATTTAGATAGTATTGTCTATTATTTTTATAAAGCTCACATGCTCTCCCAGCAATAGTTGTATCATATGACATTGCTCCAAAAATTTCACTATATTTTTTTAGAAGTCTACCACTATAATACATATCAAATGTATT
>MUGC01000065.1 GCA_002900535.1 Thermoplasmata archaeon M9B1D
ATAGTGGAGGCAAAAAATGAAAAAAATATTTGCGATATTAATGACAGTTTGTTTGTTAGCAGTAACTGTATCAGGGCTAGCAATGAGTAATGAGGCTGATGAAAAAGATCAAAACATTGATGAAGCAACATTAAAAATAACAAGTATAACAAAGGATAAAGATACTAGTGATTTTGTCCTTTTTGATGGTAAAGAGTATTATTTACCAGCTTTTCCTGAAAAAACACAAGATCAAATTGATAAAATGATACAAAATCCACAGATGACAGTATCTATGGACGATCTTCCAGGTTCTTTTAGTTGGTTAAGTTTTGGTGGAAACTGGATGACACCTGCTAAAGACCAACAGAATTGTGGCAGCTGTTGGGCTTTCGGTGCACTTGGTGGATTGGAAGCAGCAATTAACATTGCTAAAGGGGATCCTGATTTTGATAGAGATTTATCCGAACAGTATATTCTATCCTGTCTTCCTGCAGCAGGTTCATGTAGTGGCGGATGGATGTCTGAAGCAATTGAATATATTAAATCTGATAGTCCAGGAAGTTCAGGAAATGGAATAAATGGTTGTCCATTAGAATCATGTATGTACTATACGGCAACAGATTATGTTCCATGTGATGATAAATGTACCGATTGGAATTATTACACTGATCCACCTGAAGAAGATAATATACTCTGGCAGGTTCAAGATTTCGGTGTCACACAACTTACTCCTACTAACCCAGATGACTGGACTTTATTAAAAACCTGGCTTGTTACCTATGGACCAGTTATTGTAGATATTTATGCATCAAGTGGTTGGTCTAGCTTTTGGGGTTCACATCATAGTTCAACAGATGTATATCAAGGAACTGAATCTGGTACTACAAACCATGCACAGGTATTGTGCGGATGGGTTGATGACGATTCAATAATGAACGGAGGTTATTGGATAATAAAAAATTCATGGGGGACAGGATTTGGTTATCAAGGATTTAGTAATATTGCATATGGTACTCTTAGACTTGGAGATAGGGATGTAACATGGGTTACAGCACCTGAATGGCCAGAGGCAGAAAACCCACCAGATAATCCATTATTCCCAGTTTATCATGTCTATTCTGATTGGGAATTTTCCCCTGAAACTCCAAAATTAGGAACGGAGATTCAATTTCAAGATCAATCACGTGGACCAGTTGTACTATGGGAGTGGGATTTTGATGGTGATGGTGAATTTGATTTAAGCGGCACTGATCATCATGCAGAAAACCCAAAATGGACATATACTTCTGAAGGAACGTATCAGGTTAGTGAGAGAGTATGGGCTTCTGGAGGGCTTTCAAGTGTTCTTACAAAAAATGTTGTAGTAAAACAAATCTGGCCTCCTGTAGCTGTTTCAAAACCTTCATATTATGGTGGAGAAGATAATGAGGTATATTTCGATGGAAGATTTTCTTATGATGTCGATGGTACAATTACTGCTTATGCATGGGATTTTAATGGTGATGGTACTATAGATACAACTCAACAATATTATACATATACTTATCCAAATCAAAACGGACAATATAGTGCTACTTTGAAAGTAACTGATAATGAAGGTGCGACAAATACAGTAACAATACCAGTGAATATAGATAAAACACAGCCTCCTGTAACATCGGCGATAGTAGGTGGTGTAGATCAGGATAATGAAGCCTGGTTTAATGACGATGTGGTAGTTGAGTTAAAAACAACTGACTGGAGTGGAGTATCGAGACTTTATTTTAAGATTGATAACGGTGAATGGTCTGAAACATATTGTCATGGAGTTCGTGAGTTTTCAGGTACCTTCAAGATACGAAAAAGCACTACAGGTTTACATACTGTTCAATATTATGCAGTTGACATACATGGAAATGTTGAGTCAACGAAAACAGTCAATGTTGGAATAGATTTAACAGATCCTAGTATGAATGTTGTTTTAAACGGTGAGAAAAACGGAGACGATGTATACATTACACCTGTTCAAGTTACTATAAATGCAAATGATGTTGACTCAGGTGTTGAGACAATAGTATATAAAATCAATAACGGTGATTGGGTAGACTATCTCTCTCCATTTACAATAAATCAAGGAGGGTCACATACAGTGGATATAATTGTTGAAGATAAAGCAGGAAACACGATACAAGGCACATTTACAGTAAAATTAGAATATGGGCCAACTAAACCAATAATAAGTGGTCCAAGCAAAGGAACACCAAATGTTGAATATACATTTAGTTTCACATCATACGATGAAAATAATGATCAAATAGCGTACTATGTAGACTGGGGAGATGGTTCCAACACTGGATGGACTAGTTTTGTTAATTCAGGTAAAACAGAACAATTCAAACATACTTGGACAGAAGAAAAAAGTTATACATTGCAAGCAAAAGCAAAAGATATTAATGGTGCAGAAAGCGACTGGGCAACACAAACTATAAGCCTTCCAAAAACTAGAGATTTTATGTTTGGAAGATTTTTGAACAATTTTCCGCTGTTGCAAAGGATACTTTCTCTACCTTTTTTCCAAAATATACTAAAAATCTAAAATAATAAATTTTTTTCTTTTTTTTCTTTTTATAATTTATTTTACAAAAACATTTATATAATATACTAACAGTATTATTCATATAAGTATCAAAGGGAGGTTATTACAAAAATGCCAATTAAAGTTATATCTTTATTTATAATATTTTTATTAATTTTAACAGTTATAACTGTGACTGCGCAACCTGATGATGAGCCAGTTTATTATAAAAACTCAAAAAATCTTAGTTTATCATTTTCAGAAGCTGAAATAAAAACTGTCGGAGATTTTATTTCAATTGATCTTGAAGCTGCTGATACATATACTTTTGAATCAGGTGAGCCAGTGCTCCCTGTTATTATTAAAACTTTTGTTTTTCCTAAAGGGACTATAGTTAATAATATCGATTGCGTATTTTCTGATTTTTCTGATATAAAACTTGATAAAAAGGTGATCTATGCACCAGAAAAAGAACCTTTGTTTCCTATTCAAAACAAAAAAGAAACTCTGCAGGATCAAATGATAAATTATAACACATATCTATCAAATGATTTTTACCCAGAACAGGCATATTCTTATAATAAAACATGTGGAATAGATGGCCTAACGCTTTCAATCAGGCTATATCCTGCAAGATATATACCAGCACAAGATACATTACATATTGCTTCAAATGTTGATATTAACATTTTATATGACGTACCAACTCAAATAAATACTTTTAAAGAGGAACGTGATTTAGTAATAATTGCTCCTAGTAAGTTTTCGCGCATCTTGCAGCCTTTAATTGATCATAAAAATAATTGTGGCATTGTGACTTTTCTAAAAAAAACTGAAGATATATACAGACAATATAAAGGTAGAGACAAACCAGAGCAGATAAAATATTTTATCAAGGATGCATTGGATACCTACAATATTTCTTATGTTTTACTGGTCGGTGGGCTTAAAGGGCAAAATCTAGCAAGTTATCACACTTTATCTACTGATATTTTAAAAGGTAGGGATAATAATTGGTATGTGCCTGTTAGATATGCAAATAATAATGATGGTTGGGAAGTAGGTTACATAACTGATCTTTATTATGCAGATATATATGATTCAGAATACAAGTTTTCAAGCTGGGATACAAACGACGATGGAATATTTGATTATTTTTCTTACTTAAGTTCTGAAGCTGACAAAAAAGACATTATTGATTTTTCACCTGATGTTTATGTGGGGAGACTGCCTTGCAGAAATAAACAACAAGTAAAGACAATAGTTGACAAAATTATTACTTATGAGACAAAAACTTTTGGGAGTGATTGGTTTAACACAACTGCTGTAATAGCAGGGGATACTTTTAATCCGGCTAGAGGTGGAACCCCTGGTATTTATGAAGGAGAGCTTGAAACAGGTGTAACAGTTCAATATATGTCTTCTATTAATCATAAAATTAATGAAGTTTGGGCATCAACAGGTAATCTTTCTTCTCTTAATGATGTAATTGATGTTTTTCAACAAGGAGCAGGATTTATTCATATGACCGGTCATGGAAATCCATCTGTGTGGAGTGTTCCAGCTACTGACTCTTATAATGCAAACGAGTGGATTCTTGATGTTTTTAGGAAGGATATGCGTCTTTTTAAAAATGGCGAAAAACTCCCTATATTAATTGTAGGAGGTTGTCATAATAGCCAATTTGAAGTAAATCTAATGAATCTTATACGCGATTTTTTGAAGGAGCCTCTGAAATACTTTAAAATTAGTCCTGCTGGTAGATTTTATTATATGGAATGGATTAGTGATTGTTGGAGTTGGCATCTTACACGTCTTGCTGATGGAGGAACTATTGCAACTATAGGAAATACAGGTCTTGGTTATGGATATCCAAATAGTTATTGTACATCTGGTCTTGATGGTTGGCTTGAACCAAGATTTTTCTATCAATATACAAATGGGGCATCGTATCTCGGCGAAGCTCATAGTGGAGCAATTAAAGATTATATTAATATAATCGGATATGTAAATAATGATCAAGTTGATCGGAAGACAATAGAAGAATGGGTACTATTTGGGGATCCAAGTTTAAAAATAGGCGGATATCCTTAATTTTATTATTTTTTCTTTTTTATTAGTATTAAAAACATAGTTGCTAATAGAACTACTATTACATTAAATCCCGGTGTTTCATTGTTAGATTTTCCTTCATTTGTAGTTTCTGCATAAATGTTTACATTAATAGTATTTTGATTTTTAAATCCAAAGCTATCAGTGACAATTAATGTTACTGTGTAGTTTCTAGCTTCAGTGTAGATATGTTCGACTATTTCTCCTGTTTTTATTGTGCCATCGCCCATATCCCAATTATAGGTAATTGTATCATTAATATCTGGATCGTAGCTTTTTGAACCATTGAAAATTAAAATATTATTAACATATCCTGAAAAGTTTGCATTGATATTTGCTACTGGTGGGTTGTTATCTTTTGTTGGATCCTCTGTTATTTCAATAGTCCATTTATCTGTATTTGACCAGGCGCTTTTGTTATCCTGAACTTTGAATAATATATTATGTGTTCCAATGGAAAGGTTTGTGCAGTTAAATGATTCTTTGTTGCTAAGATATCCATTGATATCTGAGCTCCAGTGATATTGAATTATAGTTCCATCGTTATCAACTCCATACCCTTCAAAATATATTGGTTGGCCTTCTATTGCGTTTGAAGGATTGATCGATGAGATAACAGCAGTAGGAATTTGATTTTCTTCGTTAGTAGGCGATGGGTTAACGGTTAGATCTTTTTCATAATATTCTGACCAATCTCCATCATTGTCTTGAACTCTAAATTTGACTACGTATGTTCCAGCGGATAAACCTGAATATTGAAAAGTTGATCCTTGTTTTTTTAGGCTTCCTATTTTCCATTCGTAGGATATAATGTATCCATCGTCTGTTCCATGTCCTGTAAAAGTAATTATGTCACCTTCTAATGCGGGATTAGGATTAATTGAGTCAATGAATGCTTCTGGTTCTGGGTTGATAAAATACCCTAGTGGATATATGTCTTTGCTACCTGCAGAACCAGGTATGTTGTAAGGAATAGTGCCTCGTCCATCACCAGAGTCTTCTCCTGTATAATCATCCCAGTAGTTTCCCTTTCTTGTTGAACTTTTATACCAGAAGTTTCCAGATCCTAAATCATTTGCATTTTGATCAAAATCATTTATTTTATTTTCGTAAAGCACGTTGTCACTTGTTTGAGTTCCTAGTTTTATCCCGTAACCCCAATAAACATCTTGTTTTCCTATTACATAGTTGTCATAAATTTCGTTTGAATCACTAAAACTTCCTATGTTTATTCCATTTTCATTGTAGATTATTTGATTATTATCGATTATGTTGTTATCAGAATAGGAAGTTGAAATACCATAGTTTTCATTTTTTTTAATTGTGTTTTCGCTTATTTTGTTGTACTCTGAGTCAAATAAAAAAACTCCTTCATCGGCACTGTTTTGAATAATGTTATCATAAATAAAGCAGTTATCTGCTTTATCAAGGATTAGGCAGTCATAGCCGCTGCCTTGAGAGTTTTGTATGGTAAAACCAGATAAATTGACATTATCATTAGTAATTTTTAATACATGTCCTGTATTTGCACCGTTTATAATTGTGTTGAGTTTATTTTCACCTGTAAGTGTTACTTTTTTGTTAATTACTATATTTTCTGTATAGGTTCCACGGTGAACATATATTGTATCTGAAATGTTTGCTGCATTAATTGCTTCCTGTATTGTTGTATAGGGGTGTCCAGATCCAACGTGTAATGTTTTTGTTTCCGCAGTACAAATCTCAACTGGATAAATAACAAAATTTAAGCTAATAAATAAAGTACATGTTACTAGAAATATTATTGATTTTCTTCTCACCATTCCAACCTAATAATACTATTTATTATTATTAATATTTGTAATTATCTAGTTAAATTGTCAAAAAATAATAGTAATGTTAATATCAAAGAGCGCCCCGGCCGGGATTTGAATCCGAGTCCCAAGCTCGACAGGCTTGGATGATAGGCCACTACACCACCGGGGCATGTAAAACCTTATTTTTTTGTAAATTTGGTAAATAACATCCTTTCTTTAATCTTTCCCCTAAAA
>MUGC01000066.1 GCA_002900535.1 Thermoplasmata archaeon M9B1D
AATGTCAATTAATGTGGCTAATTCCCAGAAGAAAAATTTTCCTTCAAGACCAAAAACCACTGCAGAACTATAAAAATAAGCAATTGAAATTGCAACTGCAATAAGTGTCATCATCCCAGGTGATTTATTTTTCAATTCAGATCCCAGGCCTTTTAGAAATGGCCAACCTCCATACAAAAAGATAAAAGATGATAGTATGAATAAAACATAATTGCTCCAAGTGAAAGTAAAATCAAACCCTATAAACTCCTGGATCAAGGGTGAAAGAATCAGTATTGGAACTGTGACAATTAGTGAAATAATGAATCTTTTTTTGAAATCTTTCATCATCATCTTATGATGAGCTGTATGATCGTGGTGACTCTGATGTTTATGTTGCCTATGTTCTCCTTCTTTTTTATGTTCATGCTCCATTTTCGTATGTTGTTCATGATTCATCTTGGAATGATTTATATCATCTATTTTTTCATGATTATTATGTGATTTCATATTTTGAAAATCAGTTTTGTTATGTTTTTCCATATATTTTCCTCTTATTTTAAATCTATAAGAAATCTTTTCACTGATATTATTAATTACCGACTGGTAATTGTATTAAATAAACTTTTCGTTATAATAATTTAAAATTGACTTTATTTTGTATTAATATGGAATATTTAATCTTAGAAAACCTTAAAAAAACAAATAGGTTATAATAAAAATATATGGTTCAAAAAGATAAATCAATTGATGCTGATACATTTGGTAATTCTTGGGTTATTTTTTCCTCTTCTCTTTTTGTAATATTTTTGGTTTTACATTATACAATGAACAATGATTTATGGGGAGGATTAGCAGCTTTTTTTATAAGTTTGTTTTTAGTTATTGTTTATTGTTTGATTTCTGGTTTTAAAAACCGGCAAAATAAAAAAGAGGTTTAAAAAAAATTTTAGATTTTCAATGATATTATAGTAGAAAATGGTAATGTAATCGCTATGCTATGTTGTGCTTATTATTTTTAAAAATGTCAAAATCTTATTTTTATGAAATAGTTAAATCAAGGGATTTATACCCGCGGGTGCTAAAGCTCGACGGGAGCATAACCCTATTTTTTCTCCTGTTGAAAAATAATAAAAATATCATTTTCTACTGAAACTTGAAAAAAGGGGATTTGTACCCAAAAAAAGTTAAGGGCAAGTTTTTTTAGTGATTATACTTCTTTTATACCAACTTTAAAACAATTACCAAAATATCTGCCACCAACATATATGCCATTGAAATCTTTTACACCAATATAATTAAACTTAGAACCAAAATAATTCATATAAACATATTTTTCCCCTAATGTGCCAAGGAGATCCCCTTCCCATGATCTTACACCATCAGATCCATTAACCCAAACCCAACCATATGAAGGAGACAAAGTTCTTTCAGAATAAATATCATTATAAGTAAAATAAACACAACCTATAGATATATCAGATGATTGATAAGCATGAACTAAAAAACTCCTAATAAAACTACATACAGAACAAAGATTTTCTACATTTTGTATTAAACTATCAATAAATTTAGCAATAGCCCTGTTAGGATTAAATAAATTATACAAATTTAACAAAAAATCAATTATTTCATCACAAAAAGGAGTACCACCATAAAAACGATTCAATGCAGTTCCAACAATCTCATAAAAAGGAATAATTTCTACGAGAACATAACCAGTATTAATCCTACCTTCACCATCTTTAACCATTAAACTAACATTAAAAGTACCCCCAGATTTGAATTCATGTACAGGATTCCTAAGAGAAGATACGCTACCATCATCAAAATCCCAAAACCAAGTAAATGGTGGATCACCTCCACAAACATCACCGTAAAATTGAACTGAATCCTCAGGGTAATAAACTCCATTCTCAAAACTTGCATAAACCTGAATAGTTGAATATATTTCAAAAGGAACTATATCTGTATCACTATCACCATTTACATCATTAACACTTAAACTAATATTATAAACACCAGGTGAACTAAAAAGATGTACAGGGTTCTGCTCAGTGCTGATACTACCATCATCAAAATCCCAAAAACGAGTAAACGGTGGTTCACCACCATAAATATCGCCATAAAACTGAATCATTTCATCAATAAGATAACAATCATCATCAAACCTAATATCAGCAGCAATAGTAATAGCATCGAGAACAATCTCACCTACATACATATAAGAACCATGATAAATATCATGTTTTATACCCTGCCATTTATCAAGAGTAATAGTCACATTTATAGGAATATCCTCAAAAAAAATACCACCAGAAACCTGCCAACTACCATCAGATAGAACTATTCCCTCAGCAGTACCATACTCGGTACTAACCTCAACAAGGGCACCAGCTGGAATGTCACCATTAATTATAATCGCCTTACCAATGACTATGCCATTTAAAGAACACTCTCCTCTATTCTCAGGACAAATATTAAAAGAACTAAAAGACGAAAGTGCTATAGGAATCTTAAAAGATGGGGTTTCCCTAAGTCCAGAGATTTTCACAAAATTTTCATTATTATCCTCTAACTCATCATCATTAGATTTAACCCTACAAGGATAATTAACGAGTTTCTGAGCTTCCTCAATATTAATTCCTCTGAGAATACCATATTCATCCAATTGTACTACAGCATCATTAAAAACTACTTCTGTGTTAGAACCATTTTCTAATTTACTTCTCATATCAATAAAAAGTTTATCAACATTATTTGCAATTTCTTTTGTAAGTAAAACAGTATATTTATCACCATTTAACCCACAAATTTCAACATCAATTTTTACTAAATCATCATCTTTATTTTTTATTATTTTTGAATTAATAGAAGATACAAAAATTTGTCCGATAAACAAACTTATAATTATTACGACAACTACTTTTCGTAACATATTACCTCCACCTCTCTCAGATACAAATCCAGATAGGAGTATTTAAAAAATATGTCAATACTTGTCATATATTGACGAAAATAGTAAGTTTTGTTCTGATTTCATTTTTAAAAAAAGAAAAAAAGAGATGTTTAAGGAAATAAAATAAAATAAAATTCTCTCTCGTTAATAATCATTCCCCATAGATGGTATCTACCTGTTATTATCTTATGATAATTCATGAAAATAGAATCATCTAAATTGCTTATTTTGTAATGATTTAAATTTTCGTTAGAATAACCTCTTATTAACTGTGTGACTTTGAAATTTAGATTATTTTCAATTAGATCGCCTTTTAAACCTGTATGACCATTTGAATCTGTAAAGGGAGTACCACTTGTTGCATCATAAACTTCAGCATCGCAAATTTGTTTTGTATTCTGAATGATTTTATACCAACCTGGAGAAATTTCATTTTTGTTTAATACCCATGTTTCTGTGCCTGAATAATGTAATAATACTGGTTGTCCATAATACAGATTAACCCCATTTTCATACTGGAATTCCCACTTATTAATTAATAATGGAATATCTGCTACACCTATCATCCTTTTTTGATTTTGTTTTATAGTCATTGCCGGTAAACTTGTCAAAGCCAGTAGAACAAAAAGAGAAATAACCCCAAAACATATTATTTTCTTGTGCATAATTTTCTTTACCTCCTTAATTTTTATAAAATAATAATAAATTAATTAAATTTAAATTTTACTATATAATAAAATCTTATATGTAACAAATTTAAAAAAATAACACTCGGAAACAACAAAATGTAAAAAAAGATTGGATAATGTTCTTTCTAAAAATACACACTATACATATTACGTGAAATCTTCAAAAGTTGGTTGTATATTTTCAATCCAAATTATTGATGCTTTACAAAAATCGCATACACAATCTGAATTATTGGTTTGCTTTTTACCACAAATAGAGCATAACATTTTTATTACTGTATAATTACAAGTAAAGTATCTTATTTAAATTTTATCCGAATAATTCGTTACAATAAGTTTTAGCATTTTTTCAAAGAAAGGAAAAATAGAGATTTATAGGGGGCGTAAGTTGAACCCTCTCCCCATACACTCAAAATAAATAATCTAAGGGATTTATACCCGTGGATGCTAAATCTCGACGGGAGCATAACCCTATTTTTTCTCCTGTTGAAAAATAACAAAAATATCATTTTTTACTAATGTTAAAAAAAAAAAGATTTTTCCATGTGTAATATAAGTAGAGAAATCTATTTGCATAGAACATGTTCTATATTATATAATTTGTACACACAAAGATAACATCAAATTGACATAAAAAATGACAGAAAAATGACAGATTTTTAAAGAGAAAATGAAAGAAATTGAATGAAAATGACATAAAATTGAATGGATTTTGAAAACAATTGACAGATAAATTGCAATCATTATATTTTAAAAAGAAAAAAATAAGAATTTTATTGAGCCCATGGAAAATAACGCGGAGATTATCGACGAGAAAAGTGATGAAAATCGACGAATAAACGCGCTCATCATAACCATTAGATCATAATCCATCTTTAACGAAAAAAAACAATATTTAATGGTAAATTAGTGTTCCCTTCCAGACGGGGCCATAACCTTGTTATAAACTCTGATAATTACAAAATATAGATTAACTATCTGAAAATGTTACTTAATGATATCATCGTAACAGATATCTGTAAGTTCTTGAATTGTTTTAGTGGCATTGAGTTTAATAAAACGTTTTCCTTTACAAATATTTAAATAATTTTTATGAACTTTTTCTAAAAAATCAACTTTTTCAAAAGGAATTAAATTATCACGATTCTGAATACGAGCAACAGAATCGGAAGGGGTAATAACAAACAAAAAAGTTCTTTCTGGAATGATAATACGATTTTTTGATAAATCCTGTAACCATTTGATAGGATCATCTACCAAATCTTCCATTTGTGCACCCTGATACGCATATGTGGATTCAGCATATCTATCACATAAAACAATTTTACCGCTATCAAGCCATTTTTGAATTTTTTTACAATGATCCGCACGATCTGCGATAAAAGTAAAAGCTGTTACAAATGGATCAGATTTTGTCTTAATACATTTCTGAACAATTTTTCCAATCCAACTATTAGTAGGCTCAAAAGTTAAAACAACATCATAATCATTAGATTTAAGCGTTTCAAACACTGTTTTAATAATAGTTGATTTACCAGAACCATCTATTCCTTCAAACGTTACAAAATGTTTCATTTATTTTTTATCTCCTTCTTTCCATTTTGCTCGATAATAACTACTAGGATGTCTTGTTTTTTTACATAAATCATCGATTTTTTCAACGGGACATATACCATACGTTCGCATTTTTTGGCAACCTGGTGGCTTATATGATGTTGATGAAATACTACCTGTTATATGTTCAACTTGGTAACGTGTTTTTTCTTCTTCATAATCTGGCGCAGTACTAAAAAGCTTAAGTATTTCATTAATATTAAGTTTCATTGAATTTAAAAATGATACAAGTGCAAACCTTCCCATATGCGGAACGTTTTCACCTGCTTGTATTGCAGCAAGGATATCTTTCATACAAGGAGGCAATTTCTTAACATCTAGCTTTCCGATGGGCTCTGCTTCTATTTTTTTCCTATGCAAAAGCACTATATTTTGAATACGTTTTATATCAGATGAAAAAATATCAAAAACAGTTTTGTTACAATCTCTTTCATCAAGCTCTTCGTTGATTCTTAACCTCAAAGCTTCTTGTAATATTCTAGCAAGTTCTTTATGTTTTATTTTAATAAATCCTTTCTCCATTGAACGATTAATCATTTTCCATTCTTTGTACCTAGTCGGTGCATATTTTAAGTAATCAACAAAATAAATACTAACATTATTTTTTTCCTCATCGTATTTAACATTGATATCAAATTCCTTTAATACATCAAGTAAAAACGATAATTTCTCATCTATAAGATTTCTGTATGCATGAACTGCTTCACCAAGTGCATATCTTTTTTTAAAATAGTTATCATTTATACAGACTGCAATCATTCTTGCAATGGGATAAGATAATAATTCCATGATGCAATCCGCTTCAGATGCAAAACTACGATTTCCAACATCTATTTTTTCAAATGCATTATCAATACGTTGGACACCTATTGTACGTGCTCGTTTATATATTGGATCATTTAGTAATTCTTCTATACTAAGATTATTTTGTGTTACATATTCTTTAGATGCATTAAGAAATGGATATTTTGATAAAATTGCAAGCTCCACCATGTTATGATATAATGTTTAACCAGGGATCGTTAATGAATTTTGTCCTTTTAATTTGAATCAATTTTACAAATTGATATTTTACCACAGTAAGTATATATACTGAAAAATTTAAATTTATAAAATAGAAAAAGGGATGATGAAGATGAAAAAAATTGAAAAACCAGATTATTTTAAACAGCCTAAATTTGATAATCCAGATGAAGAATTAGCTTTTTTGCTATGGAATGCAGAGCTTAACAAAGAAATACTAGCATTTTGGAAATCTATGATAGAAAATTAAAATAAGTTTCAAAACATATTTTTGCTTAAGTTTTAATTAATTGTAAATGTTTTTTTATCTCTAAATTTTAAGTAGTAGTAGTTGTATTATGCCAAAGAATTTTGTTGGGCTCGTAGCTTAGACTGGTGGAGCGTCTGGCTCATAACCAGATGGTCGCAGATTTCTCGCAGAAAAGTTGGGGAGAGTTTTCTTTTTTTATTTTTATAATATTATTTGATTTAGTAATTTTTCAAAAAGTGGAAAACGCTGAAAAAAATTCTGTAAAAACAATTGCAAGGTTTCTATGTTAGATTTGCTTTTTGGCATACTTACTTCAAGTGTTCCCCAGTTGCTTTCCAGCCCATAGGCATCAATTAGTTTTGCTTGGATAAGATAAGTACCTTCAACGTCCCATTGATGACTGACTGATACTACGATGGGATTAAGATTTGAGAGATGCACGGGACCAAAGTATTCTTCATTGTCATCTCCCCAGTTCACCCTGCAGTACACATGATCTTCGAAAGGATCACTCCCTGGTCCAAAATGTTCATCATCAATGGTCAGATTATATGTATAGGTTTTTCCAGTTTTTCCAGATGTCTTCCCAGAAATCACTGGTGTTTTTGGTGGATTGTTCCATCCATGAGGATTGATCCAAGGATATAGATCAACACCCATCGGATCGTAATCACCCATAATATCATAGCTTACTTCACCGATTCCATCACCATTGGTATCGTCACCACTATAATCATCCCAGTAGTTACCCCCATAGGGATAATCATGATGCCAGATATTCCCTCCATTCTTATCTTTCACATTATACCATTCATTCTGAATAAAATCGTTATGAAAAATTATATTGTCTGTAGATTGCTCCCAGATAAAAAGTCCAGCACCACCATTATTCCGGATGATATTATGATGAATATAATTAGATTGAGCACTATCATGCAGATAGATACCAGTTGCCCCGTTGTCCTCTATCGTGTTCCAGCTGATAATATTGTAATTTGATGTGATATCAATCGCGGCATCTTCTTCATTGCTTCCAGAGTTTTTGATGGTAAAACCAGTGATTGTCACCCAATCTGCTGAGATCGTAATCACATTACTGGTTCCTCCTCCATCAATTGTTCTCATCAGTGCAGGATTATCACAATCACATTTTATGGTGAGACTTGGAGTATCAATCAGGAGGTTCTCTTGATAGATTCCTTCAGCTACCCGTATACAATCACCTGGTGCTGCCTGATCAAGGGCATCATTGATCTTAGAAAACGGCGCTGTGGACGATCCATCTCCACCAGGGCTAGCGTCATCATCCACAAAGAGGTCATTTCCAGCATTATGTCTAACAGAAAAAACAGCCTGATAGGCATCATTCTCTGGGTTATCATCAGTCCAAGGTTCATGGGTGATTGGAGTAAGAAGTGAAAAGGTCGCTCGGTACTCTCCCTCAACATCAAAATATACATCAAAAAAAGATTCAATCCATGCATCAGGATCAAGATCATAAGGACCTTTTATTTCAGAATCAACCTCTTGCCAATTTAATTCATCAATCGATTCAATCAGAACTTGAAAATCAGCCTGTGTAGGTTTATCTCCAGCTTCAAATTCAAGCTTTAAAGCCAGATTTAGTTCTCCTGTTGAAACCACCTCTCCACCATTAATTGGATATGGCTGAACGATACCAACATCAAAATCATTATCAAAACAGTTATTTTCTGCATGAAAACTTGGAATCATACTCGCTGATATAAGTATAAAAATACCGAGCATCAGAGTTCCCAATTTTATATTATTCATTCTTTTTCCCCCACTCATAAAAAAATATTCACTATCTCTTACAACACTTAATGACTCATCCAATATAATATATTAACTATCTTATATAAAACAAAATTAAAAAAATCAGAAATAAAAACAACAAAATGTAAAAATATTATTTATTCTAAAAAAATTAAATCGCCTAGAAATAGGGGTATTGGTAGATACTAAATACCTCCAATACACCTCCCCCACTAATTAATGATAGATACTAAATATCTTCCACCAATTTTTTCCAGGCATATTAATATTTGTTATTACTATTATATATAATTGTCGACGATGGCTGATTCTTAAATAAGGGTCTTATCCATAAGCAACTTTTGCAAATCGTTGTATCTAAAGTTAATTAATTTTAGTATAGACTTGCTAAACTTTACCCTAAAAAAATAAACCAAACTATCTTAAGAATAAAATTACTTTCTAAATTTTAAGAAATATTTCCTTCATATGGCTTTTATTATCCTGTTAGGATTAACCTCTTAGGTGATATGTATAATTCAAGTTTTTATCTTACACTTTTTAATCTCCTAAACGCATGAAGCTTTTCATTGTATCCAATTTTTGCTTGATTAATTCCTTGTTTAATTATCTCTGTTACTTCATCCATGATACTTCTTTCAACTGGATAAGGTACACCATCTTTACCTCCCACAGTAAAACTATATTTTACAGGATCACGCCAAGATGGTTTTTCACCGTAAATAAGATCAGAAATTAATGCAAGTGCGCGAACTGTTTTAGGACCAACACCAGCTAAAGAAAGAAATTCTTCATAGTTTTTGGGTTGAAAATCGTAAATCTCTCTCATTTTATTCCAATTAATAGTACGAGGCATATCAAGACACGTAACATGTTTTGAATGATTATTAGAATCATTAATTTCATCTAAGGTAGTCTGAGTTTCAAGCCTAGTAAGTGATGCCCAGTCATTAACAAGATGACGAGGATTTTCACATACTAGATCAACACAAGTCTTTTGGGAGGAACTACTATTTTTAGATGCCATATTCAAAACTTCATCAATTTTTTTTCCAATAATTGAACTATGAGGATCTGCAACAAAACTATCAAAACCTGAAAGCCAATGATATCTACGTGCATAATTTGTATCAGAGTTCATACCTTGTTGTATAACACCCCATTTACCATTTTCAGTAAACAAAAATACATGATGATACAAATTATGACCATCTTGTACCGCAGCGCTATCCACTTTTGCACTCATACGACTGCAATACTGCAATTCCTTTATTTTCGAATCAGTAAAACAAAAAATTTCTCCTATTTTTTCTATTTGCTGAATAGTTTTTCTTGATGCTTTACCTTTGCCACCTGCTATTGCAAATCCATATTCTTCAGGTTTTATTGCTTCTTTAAGAGCACCGCATGTAACAGTAGTACAACCAGAACTGTGCCAATCAAACCCCAGAACACATGATAAGGATTGAAACCAAAAAGGATCAGATATACGTTTGAGAAATTCATCTTTTCCATATTCATGAATAATAACTTGTATAATTCCTTCAGAAAGTTTAACCATTCTTTTAAACAACCATTTAGGGGCAGTTCCTCCATGTAAAGGCAAATTTGCAATACCAGTTCTAACCATAATAATTTTGAATTGACTATTGTAGATTATAAATTTTCCAAGAGTTAATTAAAAGTATTACTAAATTTTGATATAAAGCACTTGAATACTTTCAACAACCCCCTTTTTAGTTATATAAACCTGAATTACGTATACGGCATTAGATTGACGATAAGATACGGGGGACATGCCAGCCCAGCTGGCATTTCTGCCAATATTTAGATTTAATATTTCCGCATCCCAAATTCCCATCTCCTCCCTCTTTTTTCTTTTATGATACTTTTTTAATATCACCACTTGTATTCACTTAGTTGTTTATGCAAAAACAGCTTTCAGCATTTGATATCTATGTGATTGTTAATGAACT
>MUGC01000067.1 GCA_002900535.1 Thermoplasmata archaeon M9B1D
CATCGTAGCAAGTGAAAATTTATCATAAGGAATAAGCCAGAATGGAATACTACTAATCGCTGAAATTAAAAGCCAACCAAGCGCTGCCGTAACCATTGCACTTTTAAAATTTTGAGGATCTGCTTTTCTAAAAATAAAGTAAAGCGGAAAGCCTGAAAGAAAATAAACAGCAGCTGTTATGAGAATAGGACCTATTGATTGATATTCATTATAACCATCTTTTGTACCAAAATATAGCGGTACCAATAAAGCAACAAGGGTAACCACTCCAATGATTATGAATATTCCACCAAGATCCCTAAGAACCGTTCTTAGATCACTCATATTATACTACCTTCTAATCCGTATCAAACTCTCTTTAATAAAAACAAAAAATAAACAACAACTACTTATAGTTTTACAGATTTGTTAATCTCTTTGATTCTTTCATGCAAATCTTTTATAAGTTCCTCAGACACATCTCTTTTAGTAAAAACATCAGCCTTCACAGCAATAGAAATCTTAGTAGCAAAAGCTCTTGCAATTTTCCCCCTAACAGTTCTAGATGCTTTGTTTATATATGAGTGTTGAAAAATTACGCCATGTTTAGGTGGTTTACCACCTTCTTTTTTATGACGAAAAAGAGCTTTTTCAGCACCAAGAATCTGAATCGTTGATGCAGGTAAAAATGCAAGGCGTTCAAGGCTACCCGAAATAGAAATTAATCGAGCACCAATAATGGGACCAATCAACTTTGACGTATTAGGAGCAACTTTATTCATATCGCTTTCAATTTGTTTTTCTAAAGATTTAATTTCTTTTAAAACAAAAGAATAAACATTTTCAAGTGGCTGAATTCTTTTTTTCGAGGCTTCAATTTCATTCCAACATTCAAGTCTCTCATAAAGCAGATTTGAGATATGGATAAAATCATCTAGTGTGTTTATCATATGAATAATCTGTAGATCTTCTGATCGAAGCTTTTCTTCAACTCGACATTTAGCAACAATAATAGATGCCTTTTGGAGCAGATTATTTGAATAACCAAATTCTTTAGGATTAATCTTAATCTTCTCAAAAGAAGCATCTGAAGAGTTATATGTTCCAATTTTTTTAAGTCTTTTTTCATTTACTATAACTTTGATATTTTTTGATAATCTTTTTTCTTCAGAAAGAATCTCTCCGTTGTTAATTCTAATTAATCTTTTTGCAATTTCTTCTTCTTTTTTAGGAAACAATACTTTTTTTTTTAATTTGTTTTTATTGAAAAGAAATGTTCCGAACCATTTAGTTATTAAATGCATTTTATTTCAATTTAGAAAATAAATAAGTTCTAGTTTAATTTATCCATTTTTAGTAAAACGAAACATAAAAAATGCTTTTATATAGTGAATTATACTTTACGACTTAGGTGTTAAACTGGTAAATCTGACCACCACGATAGGTTCACTTAGGCTTAGAAACCCTCTTATTTTAGCTTCAGGTATTATGGATGAAGACGCTGGAAGTATGACAAGAATTTTTAAAGCTGGGGCTGGAGCAGTTGTAACTAAATCAATCGGATTAAAACCAAGAGAAGGGTATCCAAACCCAACAATTATAGAGCTTGAATGTGGAATTTTAAATGCTATGGGACTTCCAAACCCAGGTATCGATAATTTTAAGGATGAAATAGCTGAACTTAAAAAATCTAAAATCCCAGTTATTGGAAGTATTTTTGGTTCCAAATCTGATGAATTTTCTAAACTTGCTAAAAATATGGAAGAATATGGTGCGGATGCAATAGAACTAAACATGAGTTGCCCACACGCCAAAGGTTATGGCTTAGAGATCGGCTCTGACCCTAAGTTAGTAAAAGAAATTACTTCTACAGTTAAAAAAACTGTAAAAATCCCTGTTTTTGTAAAAATTTCACCAAACCTGATTAATATATCAGAAATTGCAAAAGCTGCTGAAAAAGGAAAAGCCGATTCAATAGTTGCAATAAACACTATAAAAGCAATGAAAATAGATTTAGAATTAAAAACCCCTGTCCTTGCTAACAAAGTTGGAGGTTACTCAGGAGACGCAATTAAACCAATAGGAGTAAGATGCGTATACGAAATAGCTGATAATGTGAATATTCCAATCATTGGCGTTGGTGGCATACATACTGGAAAAGATGCAATTGAATACTTTATGGCTGGTGCCACTGCAGTACAAATCGGATCCGCTTTATACTATAGAGGAGCTAAAGTTTTCAAAAAAATCTGTAACGAAATAGAAAATTGGATGAAATATCATAACGTTAAAAATATTTCAGAGATAATTGGAGCAGCACATAAATGAACTTTCCAAAAATAACAACAATAACAGAAACTAAAAATGAAGCAAAAAACACAAAAACAATTAAATTTAATTTTCCAGGAAAAATAGACCCTGGCCAATTTTTTATGATATGGATACCAAATGTTGATGAAATACCAATGAGTGTTTCTTTTATTGATGAAAAAATAAAAGGGGTTACATTTAGAAAAATTGGTGATGCAACAAATGCTCTTTTTAACCTAAAAAAAGGAGATAAAATAGGTATACGTGGCCCCTATGGCAAAGGTTTTAAATTAAACGGTAAAAACATACTTTTTGTCGGAGGCGGAACAGGCATTTCAACAATTACACCAGCAATTGAAGAAGCAATAAAAAATAAATTTTCATCAAATGTTATTTTAGGTGTCAAAACAAAAAATGAGTTATTTTTTGAAGAAAGAATAAAAAAATTAGGCACAAACCTCTTTATATGCACTGATGACGGCAGTAAAGGATACAAAGGCTTTGCAACTAAACTTGCGGAAGAATTTATCAATAAAAACTACTATAATTCTGTTATAACTTGCGGACCTGAAATTATGATGAAAAAACTTTTTGATATATTTAAAAGAAATGACTTTCAGGCATCGCTTGAGAGATATATGAAATGCGGCTTTGGTCTTTGTGGTCAATGCTGTGTAGGAGAAGGACTAAGAGTTTGTAAAGAAGGTCCTGTTTTTAACAGGGCAAAACTTAAAAAAATCAAAGACTTTGGCATTTATAAAAGAGACGCATCAGGAAGAAAAATTAAGCTTTAACTATTTGATGATAAGAAAATAAATAATAAAATATCAATGCTTATCGCCATTTTGCATTTTAGTGTAGTTTTTGTGTAGAAAGAAATATTATATGTAGACTCATTGTAAACAAACCATTTATAATTATGTTCAAACATTAAGGTATAATATGGCTGTGTATCATAGTGAGATAAACATTAAATCCAAAGGAGAGAATGACATAATAGACATAACAGATGATGTACAGGAGGTAGTATTTAATTCTGGATTAATAGAAGGAATATGCAATATATTTGTAGCGGGATCTACAGGGACGATATCAACTATTGAATTTGAACCTGGTCTTAAACAAGATATCCCAAGAATGCTAGAAAAGATAGCGCCAAGGAATGAAGAATATAAACACCATTTGACATGGGGAGACGATAATGGAAGAAGTCATTGTAAAGCTACATTAATGGGTGCAAGTCTTACAATACCATTCAAGAATAAGAAAATAATTCATGGCACATGGCAACAAATAGTATTTATTGAATTAGACACAAGTCCACGTATTCGAAATTTAAATGTGCAATTAGTAGGCGAATAAGCAGTTTTTATCTGTTGTTGGAGTTTTTCATAAAATTATGCTATCATGCAAATTAGTTAGTAATTAGTATTAATCTCAAAATAATATTAATTTTAGTACTTTTTTTATTTAATCTTTCGTGTAATCAATAATTTAATTTTTAGGCACAATATAAAAATAATATAAACAAAATATTATTATATTATTAAAGTAACTTTATATATTGGTAACAATTAGATGTACCATAATGGGAAACAAATGCGATTTAAAAAAATATTGCTAGTATATATACTTTTAATACTTTTTACACCAGTTGTAACCATAGGTATAAGCGCAGATAGTAACCCCCCTACATGGGATAAAAGCTGGTCTTATAGAAAAGAAATAGTTTTGCCAATTTCAACAAATAACTCATATGAAATTTTTCAGCCAATAGATGTCGATATAAAATTTGATAATCTTTGCTGGGCTGAAAATGAAGAAAAACATTCTGTTAGAGTAGTATGTTGGTATGAAAACGAGTGGCATGAATTGGAATCACAGATATACGATCTTGATTATAACAAACCTAATTTTATTTCTAGATGTGGTCTTGTTTTTTTAATACCTGAATTTGCAGATGGAACTGAAAGATATTTTGTTTATTACGATAACACTGAGAAAAAATCACCAAACTATCCAGATCATGTAAATGTAGAAGATTCGTATTATTATTTTGAACCTATTTCAGGTATTTCAGCTGAAGGAGATTATTATAAGATTATAGAAGACGGCTATGTTGTATATGGGGTAGGTCAAAAGGGGAAAGTACTAGACAGAAGACTTTCTCAAGTAGTTATTAAAGAAAAACCTAAAACAGAGGATTTTGGACTTATTGAATCCGACATCATTGCTTCTTTTTCTTTTTCTTATAATGATGGGTTTGAAGAAGAAGATGAAATATCATCAGACTACTCCCTTGTTTCAAAAGAAATAACTGTAGACGGTAATTTAATGGCTGAATTTAGAATTGTCAGTGAATCTAAAGACGAAAACCTTAGAACTTCAAATGTTTATAAATATTATTATTGTCCAAATAAAAATAAAAGAATAAACGTACACGTTACCCATCAAGTATTTAATGACGTAACAGTAAAAGGAATTATAAATGTTGATGGAAGATATGGTGCAATTATTTCATATCAATCAAAAAGTGAAAAAGTCCAAAAAATGAGATTCGGTGAAATACTACCATTCTTACATTGTTATGATGAAAACAATAAAATAATAGAATATGAGATAAATCAAAACCCGGAGAACAAAGAACGTGAATGGATTGTACCTTATACAGATGATGTTGACTTAGGTGAAAAAGCATGGTTATCCTATGACGAAGGAAAAACAGGTAAAGCCCATGCAGTAATATTTTCATCGAATAAAAATATTATAAAAACAGGAACCAATGAAAGAGATGGAATACAGCTAAAAGCAACTGAAAAAGAATATCTAGATGCTCTTGGAGCTGAAATTGATTATGCTTCAATTAATTTTGGAAGAAACTCATATGAGAAAGGTGGCAACCAAGACTTAGATATACCAGGTGATCTTTTTATTGAATATGATGCAGAGTTTTACACTTCCGAAGAGGGAGGCTACCCTGATGTAGTCAAAGAAAGTGAAATTTACAGGACCCTTATTAAATATCGCCATGTAACTGAAGAGGATGATGGCGAAGGAGATCAATGTATATATAGGCTAGGTGTTATCCCTCGTTGGACTGGAGAAATATTTTCTCATCCACTTCTGAATAACTTAATAAAAATTAATTTAACACATGTTTATGCTGAATTATACCAAAATGATGATCTTATTTCAATAGGCTACGCAGTTAAACCCTTTCTTGGAGCACCTATTATACTGTTTCCTAAACTAGCAACAGGTGAATATATAGTTAAAGTTTTTCTAAAAGTACTAAATCGTACTCCTAAATTCATTGGTTTTGAAACAGTTGAAATTAATGAGGATAAAACTATAAATGTTCTATGTACTTGGCCGAAGAATATCATTATTCTAACTCGTGATCAAAATGGAAATTACATTGAAAATACAAATATAATATTATACAAAAATGAAACTGTTATCGCCAGCAATATTACAACAGGTAATTCCGATACTGTTTTTACAGTACCAATCAATATTTTACAACCGTATATATTAAAAGCATATTATAAAGGTTTCAAAATATCTGATGAAGAAATTGGAGTTTTTAAAAATGAGATATACATTAGACTTGATCTCTACGATTTGAATATTAATATTACAGACGAACTGGGTCTTGCTCCAGGCGTTAATGTTAATCCATATATAACAAGCTCTATGATGAATGAAAAAACATCAATAAATCCCCAAGAAATTTTTTCTGGAAAATACTTATTTACCAAAATTCCCAGCGCATTTTATGATCTATATATATCATACGGTAGC
This sequence comes from Thermoplasmata archaeon M9B1D, assembly GCA_002900535.1. Taxonomy (GTDB): domain Archaea; phylum Thermoplasmatota; class E2; order DHVEG-1; family DHVEG-1; genus M9B1D. The sequence continues at coordinate 6,094 of MUGC01000067.1, forward strand.
TTTTCAGATATGTTTCATATTAAGGTACCAAATGCTAAATATCTAGATATAAAATTTAAAGCAAAATATGATCTTTCAATTTCTCTTTTAAACTCGCGTGGTAGTTCAATAGATTCAGATGGAAAAAAAATGAACATTTTTAGAGATGATATAAAAATCATAGACTCTGCTTATGTTGGTGATGATATTTTACTGCCACCTGGAAAATATACTGTTAAGATTTATTATAGAGGCAGTTTGATAGGTGTTAAAAATATTAATTTAATAACTGATAAAAATATTAAAGTTGCTACAAAAATCGAATCTGTAATTCCAGTTCTTGTAACTGGTTTGGTGTTGGTTTTTATTGCAGAAATGATTCTT
>MUGC01000068.1 GCA_002900535.1 Thermoplasmata archaeon M9B1D
GGACAATAGCATCTCCAACTTTCTTAGTATGTTTTACATTTATCTTGTTTCCATTGTTTTTTAGAAAACCTATATCGCTTGGTTGTCCACCGCCTTCTGGATAAAAAGCTGTTTTATCTAATACAACTTCAGAGCCATCCTTTGTTTTATTAGACCATAAAACTGTAGCATCAAATTCTTTGACGTAATGATCTTTGTAGTATAACTTTTTGGTTTTAGGAAGATTAACAGCTACGTCAGAACATGCTTCTTCTTTTTTCTCATGGGAATGAAGCTCTGCAACCATGGATTCAAAATTATGAGGAATTTTAACTGTTACCCCTTCTCCTTTTGCAATATTTTTTACAATATCTGGTTGCATGCCATGGGTATCATACAAATTAACAAGCTCATTTTGATCAATTGTCTTTTTTTCATGTAGTATTCTTTTAACAAGATTTTTTCCTTTTGAAATAGTCTCTTTGTATTTTTGAGTTTCGATAAAAAGAATTTCACCAATTTGTTTCTCCCTTTTTTTCAATGATGGAAAATCTTTTTTTAGAAAATTAACCTGCATTAACACAAGTTGTTTCAATGAAGCATCTAGTTTAATTTTTTCAATAAATCGAAGTGATCTACGAATAATTAGTCTAGCAAGATACCCTGCTTTAACATTTGATGGAACAATCCCGTCCCCAAGCATAAAAGCAAGACATTTAGAATGGTCTGATAGAGAATAAATACTTTTCATATCTGAAGATTTTTTAGCATGTTTTTTTATCCAATCTATCATTTCTGGAAGAACTGTGTCATAAACAGTTTGGGTGCCCTGAGTGTACCAAGCAATTCTCTCAAGGCCATAACCAGTATCGACGATATTTAAGGGATTTGGAGAATATTTTTTCCCTTCTATTTCAAAATCACCTGCCTCATCTTCTTTCATGTTCATAAAAACTAATGTTGCAATCTCAAGGCCACCAGCAAGGACTTCTAGGCATGGGCCAGCATTTCCACCGCCAAACCATAGTTGCTCTTTGTAGTTAATTTCCTCTCTTGGAATGCCTATATGGTTTACAAAATAATCATTACATAATTGCACGGTTTTTTCTTTGAAATATATTTCATCAACTTTTTTGTTAAATGCGTGATGCCCCATCATTTCAAACATGGTTAGATGTCTGCCGCTAACGCCTACGCTTTCTAAATCATTTAGACGAATGCAGGGTTGTGAAATAACTAAGGGATTTTCTGGAGGTGGGACTTCACCAGAGGTTACATGAGGCTGAAAATCAGCAATTGATGCAATTGTCAGATAAATATCAGAACGCCAGCGGGCTATAACTGGACATCGTTCTCCTGTCTCAGGATAATGTAAACGTGAATGTCCATTTTTTTCAAAAAACGAAAGAAAACTTTTTCTTACATCACTTAGCGACATTGGTTTTTTACAAATTGGTTTACCAATGAAACTGAATTTTATACAGGGTTGATCTCCACAAACTTTCAAGTTTTTGTCAAGCGTCCAAAAGTAATCTTTGCATTTTTCACATTTTTTTCGAAAATAACCATTGTCATGAAAGTATTTAAGGTCACATTCTTTTTGTAGAAATGAACTCATTTTTTTCTCACTAATGTCAACGGGTATATGAAGAAGGTTTATAAATAATATCTATATCTGGAAACTATAAATGTTTGCTTCTATTATTTTATCGGATGTTGCTTTTAGAATTCTTTCATTTGCTATTTCAATTATTTTATTTTATATAACCTATCTTGTATTAACTAAGGCTTTTAGATTTTTAGGATTCTCATCTATTGAGTCTATTTTTATTGTTATTGTTTCATTTCTTTTTACTTTTCCAATTATTGTTTTTGGTTACGATATTTCAAATATTGCTATTTTTTCTTATAATGATTGGATGGTTGGCATTAATACTGGTGGTGCTTTGGTTCCAATTTTAATTAGTATCTATCTGATTGTTAAAAGAAATATTCCTTTGTTGAAGACCTGTGTTGGAATATTGATTGTTACTACTGTTACCTTTTTTGTAACAAAACCTGTTCCAGATCAAGGAATTGTATCAAGTTTTCCATATTGGTTACTTCCTGGTGTTCTTGCTTGTGTTTCTTCAATAGTTCTACTATGATTTTTTACATCTTTATGAGCTTTTAAGCTATAAACCAACAAAACTTGGAACAATGGCAACTATAGGGGGTGCAGTTTTATTTGATATGATTTTTATTACGGGCGTTCTGTCAGTTATTATTTATGGTATTGTAATGTACAAATATAAGTCTGAGGATAGATAAATCTAATTAAATAAACTATTCAAAATGCCTAAATAATACTTCTTATTTACCTATTAACCATGGGCTTGTGTATTTCAGAGGTTTCAGATGATTGATTCGGTAGAGGATTTGATAATAAATAAAGATGAATTCCAAAAAAATGCTAATGAATTAAAGGATAAAAGAAATCAGTTGCATGATAAATCAAAAAAACTTGCTGATGAAAGAGATGGATTAAACTCTTTAATTAGAGATATTAGAAATAAAATATCAGATCATAAAAAGAATAGAGATGAATTAAATGAAAGAGTTAGACATGCAAAGGAACAGAGAAACAAATTAAATAAAAGTTATAACGAAACTAAAAAACAAATTGAAGCAATTGAAAGAGAACGTTCTTTTGCATCAGGTGCAAATATTAATAATTTAAGAAAACAGCTTAGAAGTCTTGAAAATGAACAGATGACAACTGCGATGTCTCCTCAAAAAGAGAAAAAAATCATCGAAGCGATTTCTGAGATGCATGCGAAAATCAAAGAGGCTGAAGATCAATTAAATAAAGATCCAAAACTTAAAAAAGCAATGGAAGAGGAAAGAATAATCAAACAAAAAGCAGAGAAACAGCATGATCTTGTAGAAAAACTAGCAACGCGTGCTCAGGAAGAACACGAGGGTATGATGGATCTTATAAAACAACTGGATAACCAGGTTAAAAAAGTAAATAGTATCCAAGAAACAATAGTAATGACAAAGATTGAAGCAGATAGGGTTCATAAAGAGTTCATAGAATGTGTTGATAAAATTCATGATCTTGAAAGAGAGATATCATCCACTCAAGAAAAGAAACGGAAAACAAAAAAAGCTGCGGAATTAACTACAGCCCAGAGAGAGGCAGATGAAATCTTTGAGCGATTTAAACGTGGTGAAAAGCTTAGCACTGAAGATCTTATGGCTTTACAGAAGGCAGGTCTAATATAGAATTTGTTCGCGAGGATTATAAGTTATGCAATGTGAGCTTTGTGGTAAGGAATGTAACTGTCGACCAGCAATAGTTGATGGTGTAAAAATGATGCTGTGTTCAGATTGTATGCGACATGGCGAAGTCATTGATGTTGTCGCTAAACCTATAACTAGCACTAAACCTATTTTGCAAAGGATTAAGCGTCCTAAGGAAAAAGATGTTTATAAGGGTATGAGTAAAGAGCTTGTCCCTAACTGGAATAAACTTATAAAAAGTGCTCGTGAAAAAAAGGGGTTTTCCCGTGAGGAACTAGGCTTTAAAATCGGTGAGCGTACAGTTACGATATCTAAAATTGAAAATGGTGATCTTCGACCTAGTGATAAGGTTGCGGAGAAATTGGAAAAAGAGCTTGGTATTAATCTTTTTGAAGAAGTAAGTGGTACTCCTTCAGGTTTTGGTGTTTCTCATAACCGTGATGGACTTACTCTTGGCGATTTTATCAAAAGAGAAGATAAGTAATTATGGATAAACAGGCTTTATCAAGGGCTGTTTCTGCGTTAGAATCAGGCAATATTATTGTTTATCCGACCGATACTTTGTATGGTCTTGGTGCTAATGTTTTTAATGATATTGCTGTAAAAAAGGTTTTTAAAGTTAAAAATCGACCATTTAATCTTCCCTTATCTGTTGCTGTTTGCTGCATAAAAGATCTTGAGAAAATTGCATATGTTGATGATAAAGTAAAAAAGATTATTAATGTATTTTTACCTGGAAGACTTACTTTGATTTTAAAAAAGAAAAAAACTATTTCTAAAATTGTTACAGGTGGTCTTGAAAATATTGCAATTCGCATTCCGAATAATATTATTGCTCTTGAAATTCTATCAAACTATGGACCTTTAACTTGTACTAGTGCAAATATACACGGAAAAAACACGCCAAGTGTTATAAGTGATATTCGTATGCAGTTTAAAGAGTCTGATATCAGTGTTTATCTGGATTATGGAAAACTAAACGGAAAACCTTCTACTATTGTTGATCTTACGGATAAAAAGCCAAATTTAGTTCGCAAGGGTGCTATAGAATTTAAAGATGTTTTGGATGCGATAGAAAATGGATGAAGATGTCTTTGAAAAATACAGACTTGCTGGAAAAATTGCAACCGAAGCAAGGAATTACGGTGCTGGTTTGATTAATTCTGGTGTTAGTTTTTTAGAAGTTGCTGAAAAAATTGAATCAAAAATTACTGATGCGGGTGCAAAACTTGCTTTTCCTGTTAATATTTCTCTAAACGAAATTGCTGCACATTTTAGTCCACGTCATGATGAAGATATTGTATTTAAAAAAGGTGATGTTGTAAAACTTGATGTAGGGACACATATTGATGGATATATCGCAGATACTGCTTTAACTGTGGAAGTAGGAACTCATAAATATGATAACATGATTAAAGCTGTAGACGCTGGTCTTGATGTCGCAATTGAAATGATGAAACCTGATGTGAATTTATCAAAGTTAGGTCAAGCTGTTCAAGTTGAAATAAATTCTTATGGTTTTAAACCTGTAGATAATCTTACAGGTCATAGTCTTAAACAATATGTTCTTCATGCTGGTATGAATATTCCCAGTGTACCTGATTTTTTAAATAAATCAAAACCCAAGGTTGGAGATGTTTTAGCAATTGAACCGTTTGCAACAGATGGTGCTGGGCATGTTGTAATAGGTGCTGGGAGTAATATTTATCTATGTAATAGGAATCTTAGATCAAAAATAGTTAGAGATAACAGAGTAAAAACTATGTTTTCAAAGTTAGTAAAAGAATTTAGAACTTTACCGTTTGCAGAAAGATGGTCAAATAATATTATTGAAAATAATGATAATGTTTTAAGAAGACTTACTTTTTTAGGTTTACTTAAACATTACCCGCAGCTTATTGATGCTAAAAAAGGAATTGTTACTCAAAAGGAACATACAGTAATAATTACTGAAGATGGATGTGAGGTTACAACGTGAAAAACAAAGATCATGATTTTAAAATAATAAAATTCGAAGAGCTGAATTGGAAACAAATAGAAAAACTTGATAGAAATAAAACTATTTTTTTCTTACCAATTAGTCCAATGGAAGAACATGGGCCACATCTACCCATTGGGACTGATTATTTAATAATTAGAGATGCGGCAACTGATGCAATTAAGTTTTTAAATAAAAAAAGACCAGATATGACGTTTATATTATTGCCTTCTAATCCTGTTGGTTATTGTAAGTTTAGTACTGATTTTCCGGGAAGTATATCAGTTAGTGGTAAAACTGTAAGAGACATTGTGTATAGTGTTGGGTCATCTCTTGCCAATCATGGGTTTAAATATCTTATTATTTGTACTTATCATATGGCTATAGCTCATCTTAAAGGGATTTATTCTGCAATGAGGAAGCTGGAGTCTAAACATTCAATGAAGGTTTGTGAGCCTTGGGGTCCATTTTATTATAGTAATCAAATTGAAAAAAGTGAACCTAAACTTGGTTTTGATACGAAAAAAGAGGTTCATGCTGGTTTCAGAGAAACTTCTCTAATGAAATATCAGTATCCGTATCTTGTAGATGAATCTTATAAAAATTTACAAAGTATTTATCGTGATTTGAACTCTCCTCGTGTTCTTGGTAAAACCTTTAAACAACTTGGTTTAAATGAGGGTTATATAGGAAGCCCTGCTCGGGCTGATGCTGATTACGGTCGTTGGTTTTTTGGTTTAACTGTTAACGTATTTGTTAAAACAACTCTAGATTTGTATGATGGAAAAAAAATACCTGAGCTTCCTAAACATATTATAAATGCTACTAGACTTTTATTTTGGCAATAATCTTATAATCTTTCTAAAAGACTACTTATCATTAAAGGAAGGAACACTGTTGCATCACCATCAATTGTTACATTATCTGCATTTTCTTTGATTTTACCCCACGAGATTGCTTCGCGAGTCTGTGCACCAGAAAGACTACCATCATATTCAACCGCAGTTGTTATATAAACAACGTAATCAAGCCCGTCTTTGAACTGATTCCACCAGATAGTATGATGCTTTGAAATACCCCCGCCGATTATAAGTGCACCACTTTTTTCCGCATCAAAAACAAGATCTGATAATTCTTGCTCATCTTTTAAAAGATCAAACGTAAAATCTCTATGCTCTTGATAAAACATCCAGACTTGTGAGCCAAAAGCACCATCAGTGATACCTGGAACATATATAGGAATTTTATTTTTCCAAGCCCAATAGATAATTGAATCTTCATGTTTTTTCTCATTTTTTACGGCTTTTCCAAACTCCCAAACAATATCTTTCGTTGACCATTTGTTCCCCTTTTTGTAGATCTCTCCAAGAATTGGTTGCATTTTTTCTTCAAGAATTTTACCGTAGCATTCATTTGGAATGTAAATATTTCCTAGGCGATTTACACCTCTTTTATGAAGCTCTCTGTCATCAACCATGAAAAAACCATGATAGTAGTTCTCCCAGATTCTTGCTAAATCATGATCAAGAGTGCCGCAAGTTGTAATAACAACATCAAAAACTTTTCTTTTTAAAAGCTCTTTTATAACACCACGAGTACCAGTTGAAATAATACAAGCAGGAAAAGAAAGAAACTTAACACAATTTTTATCCTTAATCATTTTTTCTAAAATATCTATTCCATTTGCTAATTTTTTAGCAGTAAAACCACCAGATTCATAAAGTTCTCTAACAAGATCATTTGAACTCATTTTTTTCTTAAGTTGAATGTCTTTTACTGGTTTTTCTTTCATAGAATATTGCTCCTATATTAGTAAACTGCTATAGCTCCGTATCCTACACAAGAAGTTCCAGGATGCACCTCATATGAAGTCGAATATTTAAGTAATTCTGCCTTTTTTGCACCAAGATTCTTTGCAACGGTAAGCATTGATGCAACTGGGCCATAACCACACATAGTAATATCGTTCTGATTGACTGTATCGATTAGACCGCCTGGATCAAGATTCAAAATTTTATCAATTGCAAGCATATCCTGTTTTTTGGCATATTCATCTATCCTTATTCCTTCTGGTGGCATACTAGAATAATTAAAGCCAGCATGAGAAAAATCAGAACTAGCAATGATTACTGTTTTCTTATCAAATTTTTGTATTGCATTGGTAATAATATTCCCGATTTCTGTTGATGTTTCTGTATCTTGCATAGCCATACAAATTGGAACAAAATTGAAATTTTTAGATCCTGCTATAAACTGAAGAAATGGGAGCTGTACTTCAATGCTATGCTCATATTTATGTGCATTTTCATCTTTATCAATTATACCTTTAAAGATTTGTTTTGCTAAAGTTTCATTTATTTTGGAGGATCCAAGAGGTGTCATCCATTCTCCTTCTGTCATAATAGACACCGCAGAGCCTATACCTGTATGATTTGGACCAATGATAATAAAAGTATCAGCAAAACCAGTATTTGCAAGATAATGATAAGAATGTGCAGCAATTGATCCAGAATAAATATAACCAGCATGTGGAACAACGATACCAAGCAGTTTATTTTGACTTTTTTTTATCTCAGGTAATTTACCGGGTCCTCTTTCGTCAAGGAAGCATTTTTTAATTAATTCTTTTAACATATCCTTGTTTCTATCATAGAATTGACCAGCGACAACAGGAGTTCTAACTTTTTCCAAGATTATTTCCCCTACAGATGAATAATGGTATTGCACATAAAACTTTTTCACAAAAAATATAAATACAGTTGATGAATTCCGGTTGCAATTAAGGAAGGGTAATGTTATATGGAGACAGTCTGTCACATTGAAATAATCAAAGATGGACGAGACTTTGTAGCTCGAGCACATATGGCTAGTGGGGCTATTAAAGAATACAGACATCAAGTATTTGAAGATGTTTTAACAGAAATGGTTATAGATTTACAAGAAGAATTAGCAGAATAATCAAATATTATTTATTTTCATCTTTTTTATTTGAAATGTT
>MUGC01000069.1 GCA_002900535.1 Thermoplasmata archaeon M9B1D
AAATCCTTTAATCAATTTACCAGATCCTACAGTAAATTCAATAGGTGTATCATGTTTTTCTGAACTGTCAAAGATGGAGCCATCTTCTAAAGTTCCAGTATACTCAACTTTTATCTTGTCTCCTTTTTTAACAACTTGCAGTATAATCACCAAATCCTAAGCTTTTTTCACATCTTTTGCGTTAGGTCCACGATCAGTTTCCTCTATTTCATATTCCACTTGATCGCCCTCTTGCAGGTAACCATTTGGAGCAGCATTTTTATGAACAAAAATATCTTTTCCATCTTCACCCTCAATAAAACCATAGCCTTTTCGAGGATTAAACCATTTTACTTTTCCTTTCATGTGTATTCCATCCTCAGACAATATTTAAGTCTGATTTTTAAAAGGAAAAAAACAAAAATTTCAATTATTTTCAAATTAAATCTTAATAGATGAAATCCTCATCCTCATCCTTTTATTGAAACATTAAAATAACTGAAACTTTAAATATGTTTGGGAAAAAATAACTATTCAGCAATTTCTTTAGGTTTTATTTTCGTTGGAATGATCAGTTCCAATGGCTCAACTAATATTCCAAGAGAGGTAACCTTACCACCACTTTTTGCAATAATTAGATTATCTTTTGTAACTCGAAAATTACCAGCATGGTAATTAAAAAATCTTTGGATAGTTGAACTTATTGGATTATCTTTAAAATATTGTCTACCCTCAGAAGTTTTTTGATAAATACGACCTTCCATATCAAGTGAGTATTCATCACCAAGATAATATTGTTCTAACCAAGGGTTTTTTGGTTTAAGTGCACGGGGTGAAAAATCACCTACTATTTTATGATTATACATATAACGAAATTGTAAAAGTTTTTCGTCAGTAGTTTTTCTTGCAAGAAGGATATGAATATCTGCATCATCAGGTAGGCGGACAGCACGACCGATACTTTGTATGTGATATGCTTCAGTAATGGCTGTTGAAACAATAATTAAGCATTTTATATTTCTTTTATCGTAACCTTCAGAAAGCATCCCTACGCTAAGAAGCGCTGTGATACGATCATTTTGAAAATCATCTAATGCTTTCTCATTTGTTTGTTCACTATGATAAACAGGAAAACCAGTAAGTTTAGAAAGAGTATTTGCTTGATCTATACGTTTACAAATAACAAGAGTTGGTTTTTCTTTATTCTGGTTTAAAAGCTCAACGGCTTTTGGTATTCTTTTTTCTGCATTATAAACAAGGCCTCTTCGTTTAAAAATCAATGAATCAAGTTTTTCACGAAATCTCCATTTTTCATAATCATTTGCGTGTCTTATACGTCCAAGCCATCGCCCAATTGCCTCAGAAAAATCTTCATATTTTTTATATTCATCAAGTGTAAGATCAATTGAATGGAAAAAAACTGTAAAATCACTAACTTGAGCATCTGCAAGAGGAACATCAATTATTATATTTCCACAAAACTCTAAAGATGCCTTATTTGGAGTTGCAGATAAGCCTAATATATGCTTATAGCTAATATTTTCATAGATTTGTTTGAATACGGGACTAGTGCTACGATGGCATTCATCTACCACTAAAATATCACAATTCAAACCTTTAGATCTCTGTTTTGAGAGCATATGAAAAGTTTCAACATTAGCGTATGAAAGATCATATTTGTCAAGTTCTGCCCTCCATTGATTTTTAAGTTTACGTGTTGGAACGCCTATAATTATTTTTTTATATCCTCTATTTTTTAATAGTATAATTGTTGCATATGTTTTACCAGTTCCTGCAAAGGCCTTAATTACTCCTTTTCCGGTATATATTCGAATAAGACGATTTTGCCATTCGTAAGGTTCGATTTTCATATTGCATCATTAATAAAAAGTTACCCTTATGATAACACGACAACATTAAAAAAAGTTATTACAGTTGTTTTGTAGTACAAATTTTTATATCTTTTTTTAAATTTCTCGATCTCAAGTTTAAAATTACAGATATAAATCAAAATTCAGTTGTAAAAAAAGTTTTAAGAGATCGATGAGTTTATGTCAAAAAATCTTATAATTATGTTTCCAACAAAAATTTTCTGGATTTTATTATTAGATATATAAATATATAACATAAAAGAAAATCTTTAACTATTTATTAATCATTCGAACATCTTGAATGAAGAATATAAAGCGGATAATAATTCCTGTTGATAATTCAGAGGTTTCTAAAGAAGTTGTTGAGGAAGGAGTTTATCTTGCTAAAGTTTTAGGTGTAAATGCAAAAATTATTACTGTAAATGATACGCATCAGTTTATATCATCTGTTGTTTTAGAAGATAAACTTAAAAAAAAAACCGATGCGTTTCTAAATGATTTCAAAAAAATCGCAGAAAAATTTGGAGTTATGATTGAAACTCAATTAATTACAGGAAAGCCCGCTGATGAAATCATTAAATTTGTAAGAGAAGATGACTTGATAATCATGGCTCATCATAATAGAACTAAGGGATTAAGTGGGTCAATTGAAAAAAGTGTATCAAGAGAAGTAGTGCAAAGAGCGCCTTGTTCTGTTTTGGTATTAAAATCAAAAACTTAGTTAAAAAAGAAAAAAAATTGATTTATTTTTCTTTGTCTTTTTTATCTTCATCTTTAACTTTATAATCAGCATCAATTGTTTTGTCATTATCTTCAGGATGACCTGACCATGATTCATCAGGAGATTCTTTTTTTCCACCTGATGCAGCTTGTTTTTTAGAAGCTTCTTCTGCTGCTTTTTGATAAATAGCAGTAGATGCTTTTTGTAACGCTTGTGTCAACGCATCTGTTTTTTCTTTTATTTTATCAGTGTCATCTCCAGATAATTCTTTCCTTAGTTCTTTAAGTGCATTTTCAATTGATTTTTTATCATCATCAGATATTTTTTCTTTGAGTTCATCAAGTGTTTTCTGAGCACTATGTACAAGAGCATCGCCATTGTTTCTAATTTCTACTTTTTCTTTACGTTTTTTATCCTCTTCAGCATGTTCTTCTGCTTCTTTTTTCATTTTTGAAATTTCCTCATCAGATAGTTTTGTTGAACCAGTAATACGAATGCTTTGTTCTTTTCCAGTACCAAGATCTTTTGCTTGAACGTTGAGTATTCCATTAGCATCAATGTCAAATGTTACCTCTATTTGTGGTATACCTCTAGGCGCTGGAAGTATTCCATCTAAATGAAAACGACCTAGGGTTTTATTGTCGTATGCCATTGGACGTTCACCCTGGAGCACATTTATATCAACGCTTGTTTGATTATCAGCAGCTGTTGAAAAAACTCTGCTTTTTTTAGTAGGCACTGTTGTATTACGATCAATAAGCGCCGTTGCTACCTGACCCAGTGTTTCAATACTAAGCGTAAGTGGTGTTACATCTAATAAAACTATATCTTTATCTATATCACCTGAAAGTACGCCCGCTTGGATCGCTGCACCTATTGCCACACATTCCATTGGGTCAACATCACGTTTAGGTGGTTTTCCAAATATTTCTTCGACTTTCTTTTTAACAAGAGGTATACGTGTTGTTCCACCAACAAGTACAACATGATCGATATCATTTGATTTAAGCTTTGCATCTTTAAGTGCTTGTTTACAAGGTGCTTCCGTTTTATCAATAAATGGGCTAATTATTTCCTCAAGTTTTGCCCTTGTGAGTTTTATCTCAAGGTGTTTTGGTTCATTTTTAACAACTGCAATATATGGAAGGTTGATGCTTGTTTGAATGGTACTTGATAATTCCATTTTTGCTTTTTCTGCTTCCTCGGTTAACCTCTGCAAAGCTTTTGGATCGTTTCTAAGGTCGATATCGTTTTTCTTTTTAAAATCTTCAGCTAAGTAATCTACTAATGCTTGATCCATATCAGAACCACCAAGCTGAGTGTCACCATTTGTACTAAGAACCTCAAAAACACCTTCACCAACTTCCATTAAGGTGATATCAAAAGTTCCTCCACCAAAGTCATAAACAGCGATTTTGTGATCTCCTTGTTTATCAAGACCATATGCAAGGCTTGCAGCGGTTGGCTCATTTATAATACGTTTAACGTTTAAACCCGCAATTTCTCCTGCATCTTTTGTGGCTTGTCTTTGGTCATCATTAAAATATGCAGGGACAGTTATTACAGCCTCGTTTATTTTTTCACCAAGATACTCTTCTGAATCCTTTTTTATTTTTTGTAAAATAAATGCACTTATCTGCTCAGGGCTATAGTTTTTTCCACGGATTTTTACTTTTTCACCTCTGCCCATTTTACGTTTTATACGATGAACAGTACCTTCAGGGTTGGTAACAGCTTGACGTTTTGCTGTTTCACCAACTAGCATTTCACCATCTTCTGTAAACGCTACAACAGATGGAAAATAAGGTTGGCCTTCAGCACTTTTAATAATAGTTGGTTTTCCTGCTTCAATTACAGCTGCTTCAGAATTGGTAGTTCCAAGATCAATTCCAATTATTTTACCCATATATTTTCACCTCGGTTACAAATCTTATTTTTCTTTCTTTTTTGAAACAATTACATGAGAAGGTCGGATGAGTTTATCATCTAGTATAAATCCTTTTTTTACCTCCTCAACAACTGTGTTATCCTCATATTCATTATTTTCAATTGTTGTAATTGCATGATGTATATTATGGTCAAATTTTTCACCAATGCAACTTATTCTTCTGATTCCTTCTTTTTCGAAGAAATATTCAAGGTTATTTATTATTAATTTTAATCCTTCTTTTGGGTTTTCATCAGAGAATGCTTTTTTTAATAGTTCATGTAAATCAATGAGCTCACAAAGATATTTTTCTTTATTCTTCTTTGCATAATTATCCATTTCTTTTTCCATGCGTTTCTGCAGGTTTTGGAAATCAGCGATGCTGCGTAATAGTTTGTTATTTTTTTCTTGAACTTCTGATTTTAGTTTTTCTATTTCTTTTTTTAAACTAATTGTTTTTTCTGAATAATTTTTCTTTTTATCTGTAGATTTTTTAGTTGTCATAGTTTTTTTTGTAAAAAGAAAAAAGAAAATATGGATGTTTTAGTAATCCATATCGCCTGGTGGCATGCCGCCCATGCCGCCCATTCCACCTGGTGGCATTCCAGCGGGTGGTCCTCCACCGCCGCCTTTAGAAGCGATTACATCATCGATTCTTAGAATCATTGTTGCTGCTTCGCTACTTGCTTCGATTTCTTGCATACTCACTCTTAAAGGTTCGATAACATTGTTTTTTAACATGTCATCTACTTTTCCTTTGAAAACATTTATACCTGCGTATTTTTGTCCTTTTTTATGAGCGCTTCTTATTTCTAGCATCATATCAATTGGATCAAGACCCGCGTTTTCTGCTAGTGTTTTTGGGACGATTTCTATTGCGTTTGCAAATGCTTCAATTGCCATTTGTTCTCTTCCACCAACAGTTGGTGCATAATCACGCAATGCCATCGATATGGCTGTTGCAGCAGCACCGCCTCCGGCAGTCATTTTCCCATCTTCAATTGCTACAGCAACGACGCTGAGTGCATCATGCAATCCTCGTTCTAATTCATCTATTACATGTTCAGTTGTTCCACGTATTAGGATGCTCACTGCTTTTGGATTTTTACATTCTGTGATAAAAGTCATTTTGTCGTCACCGATTTTCTTTTCTTCTACAATTCCGGCATATCCAAGATCTTTGCTAGTTAACGAATCAAGGTTTCCTATAATTTTTGCACCTGTTGCTTTTGCAAGTTTTTCCATATCTGATTTTTTTGCCCGTCTCACACTATAAATTCCTTCTTTTGCTAGGTAATGTTGGGCTATGTCATCAATTCCCTTCTGACAAATAAGAACGTTTGCTGTTGATTTTTTTACCTTTTCAACCATTTTTTTAAGCATTCCTTCTTCTTCATCTAAAAATGCTTGTAACTGGGTAGGGTCATTGATTTGTATTCTTGCATCTACTTCTGTTTTTTTAACTTCTAATGCTGAATCTACTAATGCAATTTTTGCGTTTTTTGTATTCTTTGGCATTCCTTCATGTACTCTTTCTTTGTCAAGAATTATTCCTTTGATGATTTCAGTGTTTGCTATTCCTCCACCTTGTTTCTTTTGGATTTGTATGTTATCAAGGTCTACGAATGTTTTTCCACCAACTTTTTCTGCTATACTTGTTACTGCTTCTACAACAACATCTGCAAGCATATCTTTTTCTGAGCTTGCTCCTTTGCTTGCCATTGATGTCATAGCTATGTTTTTTAGGGTTTTTTTATCTCCAGCTTTTATATCAATTGCCA
>MUGC01000070.1 GCA_002900535.1 Thermoplasmata archaeon M9B1D
ACATATAACTTCTTATTATATTAGGAAACTTAATTGATATATCTTCAATAATTTGTTTTAATTGATCTACATTATTAACAATCATCTCTAATTCCAAATCTGCATATCCAAAAGTTATATCAATATATGATAAATGTGGATTTGTCTCAAGGTACTTAACGATTTGATGTATTTTATTGTAATCTTTAAGATATATATCAACTTTAAACCATTTGTAACCAATTAGATCCCAATTTATAGTTATATGAAATTTTAATATTACCCCGCGTTCTATTAATCTTTTAATCCTTGTTGTTATTGTAGCCGCAGTAAGATTTAGTTTTTTAGCAATATCTATAGTTGGGATTCTAGAATCTAGTGCAAGTAGTTCTAATATCTGGAAGTCCAAATCATCATAGTCGACTAGTTCACCACCACGTTTAATAGTTAGGTTTGTCCTATCATCTTTTTGATCAAGTAAAAATGATTTTGGATAGATTTTTTCTCCTACAAATGGGGCAATTTTTTGTTCAGCAAAATAATCCCTATATTTACTTAATGTTTTTTGCCAGAAAGAATGGATTTCATTAACATTTTTTGCTAGCAAAAATACAACAAGTTCAACACCGCCCTCTGGTGAAGCAACTATATGAGCGCAATTAAAATTTACAAAATGATCGATAATTTCCTTCTTAATTTCCGGAGTAATATATTGATAATTAAAATAAAATCTCATACAAGAATAACCCAATTTAAAATAATCAATTAATGTATTAAACCTAACAATTATACCTTTTTCTTGAAGTCTTTTTACTCTATTTGCTACTACATCTTTATGTAAACCGACTTTCTTACCGACTTGTGAAAATGATTGTCTTGAATTTAAATCAAGATGATACAGAATCTTCCTGTTCTTCAAATCCATTTTTTCCATAAAAATATGCAAAAATGCAATATTTTGTATTTATTTTAATGTTTTGCTGAAGATTTTGAAAAAATATTTTATGTTTATATAAAACAATGTAACAACTGGTGATAAAAGAAATGAATAAAAAAAGAAAGGAGGTGAAACAAAAATGTGGGAAATAGTATTTTTCCTTCCACCTGGCGAAGGCGGGCCTGGCTGGGTATATTAATACTAATTATATCTTAATATACTTAGATCATGCCATTCTCTTTTTTTCCTTTGCCATTTCTAACAACGTGAATGGTAAAGATTATTTTCTTAAAACAACTAATATTTTATAAAATTATATCTTAAAGAAATATAAACATAACAATAGAAAAATTTCTCTAGAAAATAATGGAGAGGGATAACAGAAATTTAAATAATTATGTTATTTTCTTAAATTATCCTAAAAATCTCATCAAGTAATTCTCATAAACACATATTTCATATTTATCTGCAAAAATACAATTTATATAACATACTTTAACATTTTGCCGAGTTTTTAAAAAAAACGTTTTATGAGTGTATAAATGAATGTAACAACTGGTGATAAAAGAAATGAATAAAAAAAGAAAGGAGGTGAAATAAAAAATGTTTTACCCTGTTTATCCCCCAATACCACCAATACCGCCTATACTGCCATTTTTTTTCTAGAAATTCTAATTCTTTAATTGCTCCAATAAGGAGCGTTTTTTTTCCTTTTTTGATAGTATAGCCAGTTATAATTAAATATGATAAGTCGATAGTATAATTTCTTACTTAAACCACCTATAATTATCTTAAATTAACATCTCTCAAAATCTTATCATATTTTTGAGTTCAAGTAAAAATGAAAAAAAAAGATCTTTAGATTCTTCAAATCCAATTTTTCTATAAAATAATGCAAAAATACAATTTATTGTATTTATTTTAATGTTTTGCTGAAGATTTTGAAAAAATATTTTATGACTAAATAAAACGATCTATAATTTGGTGATAAGAAAAATGCATGAATGTGTGGAATGTGGAAAGAAGCTAGGGATTATAGAAGGTTACCGCCACCCTGTAATGGGTAAAGAGTATCTATTATGCAGAAATTGTTTTGATACTGTTTCTGCAAGTGTTGAAAAATACCAGGAATTTATTTCGCCTTACAATGATTTTTTCAAAAACGGAACATCATTAATTGAGGAAATTCAAAGGATTGAAGGAAATATCATATAAAACATTGAAAAAATACAAAGCAGAGTAAAAGATTTATGGTCCAAAAAGATTTGTCAAAATAATAATAAAATTTTATCTGACATTAAATAAGTTTAATGATTTTATTGTAGATTTTTTTAGAAAAAAAAGAGTTTATGTCTTATTGTATTTTGTTTAGTATTTTTACCAAGAAAGGAAAGTGTTGAAAGATATTTCTAAAAAACAACTGGCTATTAATTGCTTTATTTTTTGGCATTGTAACAATAAGTGGATCTGACCATTCGCTTTGCGCACCATGTTCATCTTTAGCTTTTACTTTTAATTGGTATTGACCTTGTTTTTCCCATGTATGATTAACCTTATATAATTCACCTGATTTGAAAGGACCTACCCAATCAATTAATGAGTTGTCACCCCAGTCAAATAGATAGTATAAACTGTCATTATCTGGATCATTTGTGACTGCTGAGAATTCATATGAAATTTTTATTTTACCTTGAGATGGACCAGTTGGATGGTTAGGTTTATCAGGTGGTAGGGAGCCTCCAGCTATTTTTAATGAAGGGTCACCTATTAGATGATTTTGTAGAATTGTTAATAAATCGACAATATCATTTTCAACTGGTTGATATTCAATGAGACTTTCTCCCCATAGATCTCCTAGATTTGAAATTCCATTTTGATAAAGCATGCTCATTTTTAGGCAAATTTTTTCTATTCCTTTTTCGACAATTCTTGTACCAGCGTATGCTAAATCAACATCAGATCCACCTATAAATGCTATTGAACCACCATTAGGGTTTGAAACAAAACTCCATCCAAAGCAGTCATCATATTTATCATATTGTAAATGATGGCAAGCATCAGATATAACTATTGGTAGAGATCTATTGTTTGTTAATTGATTTATATGATATGTTGTATAGTAACCTGGTGGAACCATTATATGACTATTATGTAAATAAGTTGCCCAAAGTTCATGAGATCCATGGCCGTTAAAGAAAACAAAACCTGCACCTTCGTTAATCGCTTCATTTATATTATCAGCATTGGATAATCTTCCATTTGTTGCCCATAGACAATTAGGAATGAATCCATCCATATGATCAATTATTATTTCTTGGAGATATTCAGATTCATCAACTTCTTCTTTATCAAAAGGTATGCCATCACCAGCTATTAATATCATGTTTGTAAACCATTCCTGTTCCCAAGAATTTATTGTTTCATACATAATTATTTTATTTACACAGTTTTGAACTTGCACCTCATCAACACACGCAAGTCGACCAACATAGACATCTGGTACTAAATCAATTTGATCTGTGTTTCCGTTCCATTTATATTCTGCGAAAATATTGTTTTCATTGCTGTCCCAGCTGCTAAAGGAACCTGTTTGGTCATAAATATCTGCATAATAAAAATCAGAAGTAAAAACCCATTCATTAGGTGTAGGATAATCAAATGGTTCGTCAAAATATATATGTGTATATCGACCAGGGATATCTAGCGCCCCGCCAATGATTAGCACATAATTAATGTCATACTTTTCTTTTGCTTCTTTTATAAAATATTTTATTTTTTCTACTATATCACGGCCTTCATACTGGTCATAAATCTCATCGGTTGTCTTTAAAAAAGTGCTGAGACCCAATGAATTTTTATGATTGATCAATGGTTGGATAGAATCTGTGTATGATGAAATTGAAATGATTACCATATCATAATCATCGATATTAGAAGGCGTTAAAGAATTATTTGAACGGGCATCATTGTCTAATGCTGTGACTTCAATTGTTTGTGATATAACAAATACGAATAAACTAATAATAACTATAATTTTTTTTATTTTCATATTGGTATTCCCCATATTATGGGTTTTTTATCTATCTATAGATATATCATGTTTATATTTCTTTTTTTTGCAGATATTAATATATACATCAAAATTTAAAAAATTATGGATGAAAACAACAAAATGTTAAAAAATCTGTAAAAAGAAAAAAAGAAGGCCCTTGGTTATGTGGAATATCTGCCTACTTTTTAAATTAGGATCACTGCGAAGAGTCCATTGTTTTGGTTTTTGTATTTATCCAGTAGGTTTGCTTTCATAAAATGATATTAACAACAAGATGAATGCGACCCATATTAAAATAAAACCAATAAAAATGATTGTAAGTATCGCGCCAATAAAGAATACGGTTCCAGTAGTATGAAAAAGTTTTATCTCTGTTTTTTCAGTTAAGGTGTTCATCGCTTTCTTGAAAAAGAGGGATGCAATTACTGTAAATGCAAATAGGATAACTAGGCCAAGAACAATTGCTCCAACAAAAGGTAGTATATTGTTGATGTCGATCGCATTTTGCCAATCTATTTGTGTCCATGAATTAAGTTCATAGATGTTTTCAATTCCTAATGAGGAAAGAAATTCAAATGCTCCATAGATAATAACTCCTACGAAGACGACTACACCGATAATTTCTAAAACAATTGTATAAATTGTGTTGTTAAATATACTGCTATCTTTGTAATAATCTCCATAGCCTTTTAAAGCGATTATAACAAAAATTAATCCTATTAACATAAGAATTCCTCCAATTGCTGGGAGAAAACCAATCACCATGAATAAAGCACCTATTATACCTAAAAGCCTACTTGTTTTCATATCCATTTTTTTCACCTAATTTTTAATTAATTTATCGAATAGAAAATAAATCAATGATAATAAAGATTCCGATATTTTTTATGAAAGGAAAACAAAGAGTTTTAATAGACTCCACGGAAAATTTCTCTGAATTATCCTTCAACGATTTTTTGAACCATTTGCCCAAATTGCTGAAGTTGTTCTGTGTTAAGTCCTTTTGGGAATGGATAAAAAACTTGTTCTTTTCTATAGAGGCCTTTATGGAAAGAAAACTCAATGGGTAGATATTCGTCTATAGTTAGTTCTTTTGTTAATGATTCTACTATAGAGGGGTTGAGGTTTTTATATTCTTCTGGGTTAATGTGATTATAATAGTAGTCGTACTCAAGGAACGCGATTTTTCCTGAATCAAGATAACTAATAAAACCGAGTGCATGTTCTTTGTGGTATTTATCCCCTACTTCTTTTAGGGTTTCATATGCTTTAAGGATTATGTCTTTTTTTGCCGTCATAAATCCACCTCTTACCATAAACATACGTTGGCGCAACATGCGACTAGGTAGAATACGAAACTCATGCAGCCATATAGGGTCAGTCATTTCTGGTTTCTTGTATAAGGTAGTGAAAAAATCTTTTAAGTCATTATCAAATGCAGCTCCGATTTGTTCTGCAGAAGGATTTAATATCATCTTTGCAATCTTACGTTTTATTCGTCCTTGAAAAAGGGCTTTAAGCGGATTATCTTTTTGTGCTATTTTTTTAAGAACATCACTATCTTTCATTGATGCAAGTTTGGGTGTACTTAGGACAAATGTTTTCATCATAGATTCATCGATAACGAAATCAGCATGGCTTTCAACATAGGCTTTATCTTTACCGTTACAGATGATGTCTACGATGTAATTTATATGGAAATATTTTGTGATTATGTGTTCAAAGGATTGAGCTATTTCGTTTGTGGGACAAATGAAATCTGAGAAATATTTACTGGAGAGAACAGCTAGTGATACTCCCATGTTCTTCTTAGCCAATTCTAAAGAAAAATCAACTGCATCAGCAAGGTTGTCAAATGGGATAAACATAGCATGTTCATCAGTTGGTTTGGGATGAAGTTTTATCGTCATTGCAGTTACAATGTTTGAAGGCTGTAAGGTGAGACTGGTAGGTCCATGGTTTGTAGCATATGGGTTTATAAGAGTGTCACCATCGTAGTGTAGAATGTTACCTTCTGCATCCACAACTTCAACGTCTGTATAATTATCAGCACCCCAGCCATAGGAATTTCCCCAAGTTGAGATAATCCCAAATGAGAGAACATTTGCACAAATATATGCTTCTGCTTCTCCAACAAGTATTCTTTTATTTTGTGAAGTTGCTTTTTTTTGAAGGTCAAATGCTGTTACTCCTGCTTGGATTGTTGCAGTTGCTGAGTCTTTGTTTAGAGTGATCGTGTTCATCCGAGACATATCTATTATAATACCCTTTGAT
>MUGC01000295.1 GCA_002900535.1 Thermoplasmata archaeon M9B1D
TTTCTTTGAAAAAATACTAAACCAGGTACTAATCTAAATCAATATCTTTTTTTTATTTTTGTTATATATGAGTTTTATCTAGGAAAAATTTAAATTTTAATATGTTATAATATTTTTATATTTAATGAGGGAGAAAAATATGAAAAAAATGTTATCTTTATTAATAATAGCTATTTTTTTAACAAATATTGGACAAGCGGATATTGCAAAGACAAATGCTGATTCTGATTGGGTTATAATGTTTTATTTTAATGGTGACAATAAACTATCAGATTCAATGCAAACAGAAATAAATATTATTAAAAACGTTAGATCAACAGATGAAATTAAGTTTGCAATACTTAGCGATAGCGATGAAATTGGTGATACAAAACTATATTATGTAATAGGTAACAACTTGATAGAGCAAGATTGGCCAGAGGAATCTGATATGGATAATCCAGATACAATAGTAGATTTCGTACAAAAAGTTAAAACTGATTATCCTGCAGAAAATTATTGTCTTATTCCTTATAGTAATAAGGGAGCAGGATGGCAGGGTATATGCTATGATCAAAATGGTGATGGAACAATGATAACCATGCCAGAACTATTAAACGCATTAAGCACGGTGACAAATAACGGAGTTAATAAGTTGGCTGTATTATTTGCTCAGTCATGTTTATGTGGGAATTTAGAATTTAGATATCAAATTAGATCCTATGTTGAATATACAGTAGGTTATGCTGATTGTGGACTTTCAGGTGATCTTCCATATGAAGATATTTTAACAGAGCTAACAGATGATTCTTCAATGACATCAAAAGATTTTGCAACATTAATAGTTGATTTATTTGAACCAGCAAACTTACCTTTCTATAAAATTGTACAATCAATGGGGGCTGCGCAATCAGATAAATTAGATGACCTTGCAACAGCAATTGATGATTTAGCGTTATTTTTTATTGATAATATCGATGAATACAAAACAGATATTCAAACAGCTTGGGAGGATACCAGAAAATATGGCATAACTTGGGATATTGATTATTTCATTGATTTACAACATTTTCTTGAATTATTAACAATAGATAATCAGGAATTTAGTAATATAAAAACCAATATAATTAGCAAAATTAATGATGCAATAATCGCAAAAGCAATAGTAGAAGGTGATCATTCAGTTGGTTTTAATTTGTATTTCCCAGGACGAAAATTAGACTATAACCTGGCATTAAGATACGATGATGGAGTTTTACCTTCAGAATACGAAGAAACACAATTTGCAATAAATACAAATTGGGATGAGTTTATAAAGATGTATCTTGGTATAGGATTAAATTCTCCACCAGAAAAACCAAATATTAATGGTCCTTCTTCTGGAAAAGCTGGAACTTTAACTTATTGCATTGACTGGGGTGATGAGTCTGGAGAATTGTGTTTAGGACCATATCCATCAAATACTCGCATTACTGAATCTCATACCTGGACAAGTGATGGAACGTATACTATAAAAGCAAAAGCACGAGATGTCAATCAAGCAGAAAGCGACTGGGCTACATTTTCAGTTACTATGCCAAAAAATAAGATTAAATATCAGTTAAATATTTTATTTGAAAGATTTCTATATCGTTTTCCTTTCATGGAGAAAATATTTGATCAAATACCATAAACCAAACAAATCTCATTTTTTTCTTATTTTTTATATCCAAAAAATCTTACTTTAACGAACCAGTTTAAACAAAGAAATACATCTAAAGCGATTAATGCTGCAATAAAATATAAGTTAATCTCTTTGAAAATAAGTAAACTGATTAAAATCAATACTGGTATTGAAATTAAAAAAGATAAAATTGTAATTTTAGTATCACTTTTCATTTTATACGAAATTAAAAATCATTATATTTTGTATTAAAAATTTTACTAATTTCTTAAAATATTCCTTTTTTTAACAATTTTGATAGGATAGTTTTATATAAACATTTAACATATTAACAGTATTGGATTTGTGGGGGAAGAAAAAAGTATGAAAAAGAAAATCTTGTTTGGATCAATATTTTCTATATGTATTATTATGCTGGTTAATACTTCATCTGCTGTTGAATGTAAAACAGTAACTGATTATAATAAATGTTTATTAGAATCCCAATTGGATAAACTCAATAACCTTATCGAAAAAATAAGACAAACTTTCGAAGATATACAAATCAATTCAATTAGTGATACATCAAGTAATGATATAAAAGAAATACATGATCAATTATCTGATTTAGAAATTTTAATTCTCGGCGATACGTCTTTACCAACTTGTATTCTAGGTATATTAGGTTTTATTCTAAGTTTACTTTTATCATTAATTGGTACAATTTTTGGAATCATATTTGGACCCTTACTTGCATTATTTGTAAGAATTTTAACAGCACCTGCGGTACTTCTTGCAAAATTAATTGCATTTATAATTAACATATTTCTACCATAGTTCAAATATTATAACTAAAGTAAATTTAACGATAATTTATTTTTTTTTAGGGATAGTTTTTATAAACCTTTAGCTGTTTTGAATTAATGTTTTGAGGGAGGAAATTATGCCTGAAAATATTTGTATGAGTTGTAATGAAAAAATAGGGGTTTTAGGTAAAAAGATATATCTAAATAATTTAAAGGATGAAAAGTTATTATATTGTTCTAAAT
>MUGC01000071.1 GCA_002900535.1 Thermoplasmata archaeon M9B1D
ATGATAATTTTCTCTATTTCCCAAAAATTTTAGGAATGGAATATTTGATGGAAGTATGTCAAGTCCAGGTTTTATAAAACCACCATTGAGTGGTCCATCTTTGTTCGCTAATCCTAGCCAACCAAGTATTATACCGATTTCTGAGTCCAAAGTAGCACTATCGGGTTCCTCTGTGCTACCCCATAACATATCATACCCTCTCCAGGGATTTTCTTCTTCAGGATTTGCACCAAGTGGCATTCCTAAAAGTTTTCCTAAAAAATCAGCGAGGTTAGATGGAATCCCATATTGTTTCAAAGTCTCAGACATAGGTTGCCACCATGAAAGCTGACCACCTTTACCACTGTCTCCATGTAATACCATATACCAGGAGATTACTCCCTGGTTTAGATTATCAATTGTTGCGTCGTAGTTTGTGGAAAAAGCATTACTATATCCTGCCTTTGATGCATAAAAAGGTGCAACTTCAGAATCATCTAAATCTGGTAGGAATGATCCTGCCTTACCAGAAGATTTTAATAATACTCCTTCATCAATTTCTTGGCCCGATATATCTTTACCAGGTGTATGTCCTGTACGTGTTTGATAAGTTACACCCCAATATTTACTCCCCATCTCATTAAAACGATAAAGATAACAACCATATGTATGCAAAACAGGATGAATATATTCTTCATAGCCAGATTCCCGTATAATTTTCAAGTTACTTAACCCTGGTGTACTTGGTAATAACCTAGCAACTATATTCAATGGATTAACACGCTCGCTTTTACTTCCATTTATAAGTGTAACCTTTTCTTCTTGAGCTGCTGGGTTTTCAAATATAAGAGCGGGATAGAAAATACACCTGGTTATATGATTTGTCGCATCAACTGGTGTGCCAATTATTCCACCGGGGTTTGCCACACCAGCAAATACACGTGTCCAAGTTGGACCTATGTCGTATTGATCTGCAACAGTTAAAATTGATTCAGGCCCTTCTTTATCAAATCCATATTCTCTTAGAAAATCATATACACGTGTACCTGTTAAGAACATGCATGCTATTGGTGGAGTAGTGTAACCATTCCCATGCTTTATCCAGAAGTCGGCATGCCAGGTTACTGCGCCAGATAATTCTGGGTGGTTATCAACTAACAAAAGTGGAGTGCCATGGTATGCAGCGGCATAGGAAGCTGGCCCAAAATGAAATGCACCAGCATATTCCCCAGCTGGTTTAAGAAGGGATATATCTTCTTCGTAATACCAATAACTCCATGGATCTATTGTAGAAAACACAACATCGTTACTACCTGTTTTCTCGGTAATTGCATTATATACATCCTTATAACTCTTATAATGCTTATTGATACTCGCAACAGCCGATAGATCATTTATAACTTCTTGTTTTAGATATCCACCTAAATCTACAAGATATATCTGATTTACTCCTAATTTGTATAATGTGTCAACTGTGATTTTAGGTGCCTCATCTGATTTAACATATAATAGTGGCGCATTTATTGTTGATCCTAATATTGCTCCTTCGCAGGCTGATGCAGTCATATCTGCCTGTTTTTTTGTAATGTTCTGCTGCCAACTGTATTCAACTGTGAAATCAACAGGTAAGGAAACGTCATTAAGAGCATATACTACCGCTCTGAGATGTTCTCCATCTAAACATTCTCCTAGCTTTTGGATTTTTATCTCCTGAGAATCCGCATCTTCATCAAACACTGAATCAATTTCTTCTCCACTTGGACCAATAATTGTTAAACCAAGTTTTATGTTTTTGTTATTCCAGGTTAATTTAAAAGTTGCATCACGACACCCAAAAGGCGGAGTATCTGGTATCTCAATTTCTACACCTGGATATTTTGTTATATAGGCATTGAACTCCTTTACACCAAACAAAAGGTTCTTCAATGCCTCCGCGAATGTACCATATGTTATAAATCTTCCTTTTTCAAATAGACCGTAGTTTATAAAATCAGAGTCTCCACCTTCTGTTGGCATATTGGTAACACCAATTCTCCAATCACCAGATTTATAAACATATGAGAAACATTTTTCGAGCGGCCCTTTTGATATTGTCATCTCAGAAGATGTACTCGTTTCAAGCCAGTTGTCTTCATATCTGCAGAATATCTGAAGATCAGGGTCTACTGAGGGCAGAGTGATACCTTCTGCTTTCCCAAAACCAGGAAACTTATTTACGATTCCAAAATTAATAACAAATGATGGATACCATAGTTCTACCTTTACGTATTTATACTGACCTTCAATAGTAAAATACTCATATTCAGAAGCAATACCAAATGGACGTTTTACTTTGATTTTTTCTTCGCCTATTTCACCAGTTAATTTACCTTCCACAGTACCAGCCGTTGTTGCGTTATCTGGTTTTTCATAATTTTCTTCAATTACGGCTATTACAGCATTATTAGCATATGACCAATCATTAAGAGCAATTTTACTTGCAACATCAAATGGATCATTACTATTAATAAACACAGTATCTTTTGAGTTCCAATCATCTTCTAAGTTGTCTTTATCTACGTTGATTGCTGTGAGTTTGTCTAGTCTGCCATTGCAGTATCCCATCCAATCTTCCATTAGGAAATGTGTACCATTGTAATCATTTAGATATAGATATTTCTCAGTATCAGGATAAGTACCGTCTGGTTGGAAAAATAATAGGGGATTTGCAAATAATTTTTCACCATCGCTGAAAACAGATCCAGGTATAGATGCCAAATATGCATAGTCATCGATATAACTTTCTTTGTCAAATTCTACAAATGTAACTCTTTTTAGCGGTATGAAAGGTTGCCAAGGTATTCCTTTATCAAATCCTTCAATTGTGCCAGTTTCAGCAGGCACTATCGTTGTTGAGATCTGAAGTATAAATAATATAAACAGTGCTATTGTAATTTTTAATACATCATGTTTTTTGATTTTCATTATTTACCCCCACTATAAGAATTTAATTAAATCTTAATTTTTGCATTAAGTTGTATACTTATAAGGTTATTTTATTATTATATAAATACTATTAAATATTTTCTGTTGGCTTTAACTAAAAAATATTAAAACTATTCATTAACAAATATTTTAATAGTAACTTTCTTATGATTGATTTTTTAAATGGTATTTATACTACAAAATATCACTCAAATTTTATCTGAAAAATTAAAAAAGTACTCTATTGTAATTATAAAAACTAAATATTAAAGATTTAAAAGAATTCATTTGTTAAAAATCACTGAAAAAAAACTTTACTTTCAATAAACCTTGTAGAAAATATTTAAACCATGAATATCAATCTCTCAAACATTGCAGTCAAAAAAATTTAGAAAAAATCAAAAAAAAATTTTTATTAATTCAAACCAAGAATCAACTAGTTTATGTGCTCTATGTCGAGGAACAAAATTTTTGTGCGGAAAATCAAGATGCCCTATAATTGTTAAATTTCACTCAAGTAACAAAGTAAAACCACTAATTAATACATTAAAAATAGGTGGATCATCTCCTCCAAGTGTTTTCATAGGAAGAATTGGGTATCCAAAAGTATCAATTGGTCCAATGATCCCACCAGTAATGGGAGATACATCAATAATAGACACTCCAGAATTATGGCTAGACAGAACTCTTGATGATATAGTAGATTTCAGATCGATGCTTATTAGGGGTAAACACACTGTTGATGTTTACGATGTCGAAAGCCCAAATAAAATCATCGAATACACAAAAGAATTGGCACTTTCAAAAAATAGTGTTTTTACAGAAGCGATTTTTACAAAAAAACCACAAGGAAAAGTACAATTTTATGATGATGCGCAACCACATGGTCCATCAGCACCAATTAAGAAATTTGACATTTCAAATCCTAAGTATGAACAACATATAGAAAAAGCATACTATGACATAGATTTAAAATCTAAAGATGCGGTATTTAA
The DNA here is from genome assembly GCA_002900535.1 of Thermoplasmata archaeon M9B1D. Taxonomy (GTDB): domain Archaea; phylum Thermoplasmatota; class E2; order DHVEG-1; family DHVEG-1; genus M9B1D. The sequence goes on from MUGC01000071.1 coordinate 3,939, forward strand.
TCTTTACAAAGATGGAGTAAATGTATCTAAAATACAAAGAGCATTTAGTGTTGGTGCTTTTGGCATAAAAAAATTTAGGCGTTTTGTGCCTACTCGATGGAGTATTACTGCAGTTGACTCAACAATAGGTAAAAACTTAATGATTAATACCAAAATATATCCTTGGATCAATGAATATAGGGTATATTATCATAATCAATTCGACAACCGCTGGGTAGTACTTATGATGCCAACAGAGTGGATGTATGAATTAATCGAAGCATGGTATCCAAATACAACATGGAATCCATACGGGCGAGGAATATCGATTTTTAATAGTTACGAGTTTTACAAAGGGAGAAATACTTATGCTGAAATAGGTGGATGTTACTACTCTGCACGACTTGCAGTAAACGAAACATTAAATAAAGAAAGAAGGCAGGCAGGAGTAGTAGTATTACGAGAAGCACATCCTGGTTATATTATGCCAATAGGAGTATGGAACGTCCGCGAAAGTGTAAGAAAGGCATTACATGAGTCATATCAAAAATTTGCAACTCTTGACCAAGCTTTAATCTTTATTTCTAATAAAATGGATATACCACTTCAACGCTGGATAAAAAATAGTGCTGTTTTAAAAAACAAACTATATCAAAAAAGACTTGAGGATTTTTAAATGAAAATCAATATCATTAAATGTAAAACAGCACTTTCAAAATCAAATCTTCCAGGTTTAGAATACTCCTTAAATCCTTATAGAGGCTGTCAACATAATTGCTGTTACTGTTACGTTCCAAATGTTTTAAGAATTGAAAGAAAGAATTGGGGTAGTTTTGTGGATGTGAAAAAAAATATACCTGTTGTACTTTCAAATGAGCTAAAAAATAAAAAACAAGGCATAGTCGGGATATCAACAGTAACAGATCCATATCAACCAATTGAAGATAAGTATAAACTAACAAAATATTGCTTGGAACAGTTAATAATTCATGATTTTCCAGTAAATATTCAAACTAAATCAGATCTTGTTACAAGAGATATCAACATTATTTCAAAATTTAATGATATAGAAGTTATGTTTAGCATAGGAACAATAAACGACTCTGAAAGAAAGATATTAGAACCTTTTTCTTCACCAATTCAAAAAAGACTTGAGGCAATGAAAAAAATTTCTGATACTGGGATCAAAACCAGTGTTTTTTTTGGACCTATATATCCAACCATTAAAAAAAAAGATTTAACAGATATAATAAATACTTTTGTAGAATTTGGCGCAAAAGAAATAATGGTAGATAAATTCAATTTAAAACCAGGCATTTTAGATGTCTTAGAAAAAAAAATACCAGAAAATATCAATACAATAAAAAATACATATTTTTTTAAAGAAATATATGAAGAAATTAATCTTATTTGTTCAAAAGAAAAAATAAATGTTGTTTCGGCTTTCTAAATTATTGAATATCATGCTTTTCTTTTATACATTCATAAATAATATTGCATCAGCATATTTTAAGTATAAGGAGTGTATTACCCCAAAAACTAATCTAAATAATAATTAATAATTTAAGTGATTGATATGGCAAAAGCACGTTCAAGAACCGCCGCAAGAAAAGTAAAAGACCGATGGAAAGCAAAAAACTGGTACAATATACTTGCGCCTCCATCATTTGATAGTGTAACTATAGCAGATACTCTTGCAGACAGTCCAGATAGTTTAATAAATCGTGTAACTGGTGTATCATTTCAGGACATTACTAATGATTTCAGAAAATCCCATATCGTTTTAAATTTCAAAATCCATAAAGTCGAAGAATCAAATGCGCACACACAGTTTGTTGGTCATTTTCTAACATCGGATTACCTCCGTAGAATGATTCGCCGACGTAAATCAAAAATTGACGCGGTTTATGATGCACCAACTTTAGATGGTGCATTTATTAGAGTTAAACCTTTTGCAACAACAGATAAGCGTATTCAAAATTCACAAAAAAAAGTAATACGGGAATCAATGAAAAAAACAATTATTGAAGAAGCTGCAAAGAGCACAATGTATGAATTTGTGAAAAACATACTAGACGGAAAAATTGGAAGCGAGATTTATAAAAATTGTAAGCAACTATATCCTGTAAAAAGAATTGAAATTTACAAAACAGAAGTGGTATCACAACCAACTATAATGATTGCAGATAAAAAACCAAAGAAAGAAGAAAAAATAAAGGAAGAAGCAAAAGAAGCAGATAAAAAAGAAAAGAAACCAACGAAAAAAGAAGAGAAAGAAACTGAAGAA
>MUGC01000072.1 GCA_002900535.1 Thermoplasmata archaeon M9B1D
TAAAAGTTTCTGAGTTTACAATTATCATTAAAAATTAAAAATAATTATTTGTATAAAAACATCTAAAAAGATTAAATTAAATGAAAACAGGAAATAATCAAAACCTTTTCTACCTACAATAGCAGCAATTTTTTTAATGTCTTTTTTATCGGATTTTAAAAGTTTGTAAGAATAACTCATAATGTATAACCATAGTATTATAAATGAGATTAAAAAAACAAATGATAAAATTGTTGTATAAAATAAAATAAAAGCTAAAATACCTGATATTAAAAACCAAACAAACGAGATCCTTGCTGCGTTTTTCTCACCAAAACTTGTTGCATATGTTCTTACTTTATGTGTTTTGTCACCTTCTGCATCAACAATTCCTTCAGCAAGATCATGTGCATTATCTGCAAAATAAATAAATAAAACAAGAACTATCAATTGTATAATAGCATCTTTATTGGTGTTTATAGGACCTAAAAAAGATAGATTTATAGCAACATTAGAAGATTGTGGAATTGCAGTCCAGATAGCAAAAAAACCAAAAACTCCTACAACAATCCATTGTGCTGGTGTAAATATCTCAGAATAAGCAGGAATTTTAACGTGTTTTTTTAGATATATGTCATGAAATGTGACAAATAGAGCAGTTGCACCAACGATTATTAAACAAAGAGGGCTTACAAGAATAGCAAAGATAAAAACTAATGCTGAAAAAAATAATGCAATAATAAAAAATTTTTTCTTACTAATTCTGCCGGAAGGAATTGGTCTATCTGGATGAGCGACTGTATCAATATCCACATCGGTTATATCATTCCAGATAAGGGCTGCAAAAAAACCAGCATACATAGTAATAATGGTAAAAATAATGATTCTAATTATTGTAATATTATATACCTGAATGCCATATGCAAGCATTGGTACACTTGCGAACATGAAAACGTAACTAATCAGTTCGTAAGGTGGAAGAGAACGCCAGTGAGCAAGAAAATTAATTGGTCTAGACAAATAAGATTTTTTTGTGTTCACTTAATTATCACCTTAAATATTCCTCATTTGATTAATAAGAGTCTTATCCCAATAAATATTATCTTTGATTATTTTTTTTGCAATATCATTGATTTTTCCTTTTTCAATTGGTGGCATTTCTATATCTGGTACCTTACCAGCCCATGCAACAAATCTTCTTACTACCCACCAAGTATGTGTAAATTCATTGTTTAAATCATTGCTGAAGGGTTTAACATGATTCCATTTATGAAATCCTGTACCAAGACATATTTGTTTATTTTCTTCAATTTCATTGATATTTCCATCACACCAAACCATAAATTCAGGATGAGATGTACAAAGGAGAATTCTACCCTTATTTTTATTTGGATATTCTTCAATTGTGATCGAAGGTTTTCCAGATAAATCTAAATCAATAATCTTATTACTTTTCTTCCAAGGTCTTGCAAGATAATATATATACATAAATATATCTTTTAGTTTAAGTCTTTCTTTTTTTATAAAAGAAAGAGATACGAAAAAGGATCGTATAAGACCATGAAATCCTCCACGATATGACCAAGCAAAAATTCTAGTTTTTTTATCTGTTGAAAAATCATTTATTGGATAATTTGCACATATTTTTAAAAATCTATCAGTTTTTTCTGGTATAACAATACCTGGCCCCCCCCACCAGCGCATACATAGTGTATCACTATTCAAATCAGAAAATATTGGATTATCCTTTAATATTTTAAAGTCAACAGGTACACCACCAGAATGAAATAAAGCACCATCTTTAGTCTCACCTGGTGAAAATGAAAAAACATAACCAGTGGCACCTATCTTTTCAGGATGATTATATTGAAAAGGATAAAAAAGCGGAAATGCAAGATGATTATAAAAATGCTTTACAACAGACATATCTAACGAACTTTTATCATATAATTTCTCAAGAAAACTTTTAGGTCTGCTATTTTCACCAGTATCTAGTCTTGTAAAAAGAGCAGCACCTCCGCAAATACCAATAAAACCTCCGCCATCTATAATAAATTTCTGGATTTGTTTTTTCCATTTTCTAACTTTATAAGAGAATGTAAAACCTTTTAATATGGCTTCACCATCACCTACTCCGCCACCGGGAATAAGAAAAACATCATATTTTGAAGCAGTCAGTTTACCTTTTAGTATATCTCTATCATAAATATAATCAGTAACAAAAATATATTTTTTATCTTTAGAGTTCCATGAATAGCCATTAAGTATCATAGGAAAATAATGCTTACCTGAAGGCCAACCAAGTGGTTCAGAAGCAAGTATTGCAATTTTAATTGTTATAATTTTTTGACTCATGTAACATTTTTTGTTAAACAAATAGTATTTTTAATATTTATTGGAATATAACTGGAATATCTTCATTTTTTACAATTAAATAACCGCAGAGTTTTTACATTAAATGTGTTTTCAAGATATATTAATTTAAAATTTGGTGAAAAAATAATGCTAAAAACAAAATACATATTCAATTCAGAAAAACCTGAAATAATAAAAATTGACTCTGAGCTAAAAATAATAAAAGTAACAACATTAGACGAATTCAAAGACTTTTTCAGACTTCCATGGAAAATATATGAAAACGATAAAAACTGGGTTCCACCTATATGGGAGGAAACAAAAGGTTTATTTAAAACAAAAAATTATTTCTGGAGACATGCTAAAGCATGTCTATTTCTTGCATATAAAAACAATGAGATAGTAGGTAGAATAGCCGCAATAATTGATGATCTATGTATAAAAAAAGAAAAAGAAGAAATTGGCTACTTTGGTTTTTTTGAAGTAATAAATGATTACAATGTTGCAAAAGGACTATTTGATGTAGCTAAAAAATGGCTTAAATCCAGTAAAATAATAAAAATGCGAGGACCAATTGATGCAAGAATAGATATCAGATGTGGACTACTTTTAAATGGTTATAATGAAACACCTTATATTTTTGCATCATATAATCCAAAATATTATGTTGATTTCGTAGAAAAATATGGTATGAGAAAATGTAGAGATCAACTAGTTTATTATCTTGATTTATCACCACCGATACCACAATATCTAAAAGATGCAGCTGAAAAAATAGAAAAAATGGGCATTAAAATACGTGGATTTAACCGGTTAAAAACTGGGAGTGAAATAAAATGGTGGGTTCCAATGATGATGAAAACCTTTTCATTTCACTGGGGCTATGTAGATGTACCAGAAGAAGAAGTAAAAACAAGATTTGGTGTTAAACAAATAAGATGGATCGCAGATCCTGGTCTTTTTTTAGTCGCAGAATCACCTGATGGAAAACCTATAGCTTTCAAATGGACCACTCCAGATTTTAATCAACCCATAAAAAAATTAAATGGAAAACTAGGCGTGCTTGGATATTTAAAATTTTTATATTATACAAAAAAAATAAACAGAGGACGGTTAAATTTTGTTGGTATTAAGAAAGAATGGCGAGGTAAAAGCCTTGGTTCTGCAATGAACTATTTGACCATGCTGGAAATGAAAAGACGCAATTATCCTGGTGCTGAATGTGGATGGATTGATGAAAAAAATATAGCATCACAGAGAACAATAGAAAAAACTGGGGCAAAATTATACAAAAAATACAGAGTGTACGAAATAAAAACATAAAAAACCTCATTATTTGAGGATTGAATTTAAAAACATCTTATTGATATACTATTAACACAATTACATATAAAACATTAGTATTATAAATGGTGATTTTAGATATGAAGAAAATAATGGTTGTTGATAACGAGCCGGATATAGTTGATCTCACAAGAACAGTTCTAGAGCTTGGAGGCTATAACGTTGTTACTGCTCATAGCGGTGAGGAATGTCTACGTATTTTAGAAAAAGTAAATGTTGACCTTGTTCTTCTAGATATTATGATGCCAGGTATGAGCGGCTGGGATGTATTCAACAGGATTAACAAAAAATCAAATAACATAAAAGTTGCTTTTATGAGTGTTCTTGAGATATCTGATAAAAGAAAACAAGTACTTATAGATGAAGGACTTGCTGATTATATTATGAAACCGTTTGATAAAGACACGCTTTTAAATAGGATAGACAAGATATTGGAAGACAAGGATTAAAACACAAGAAAGATAATCTAAGTCGCTGACGGTGAATATGATATTTTAATTATTATTAGTCAAATATTTGAGATGATTAGTTGCACTATAATACACACAAAAAATGGTGTTGAATGTATAAAAAAGTTAAATAAAATATAATCTACTTTGCATCTCGTTTTATTTGATATTATAATACCAGATGCTAATGGACAAGATTTTTTATAAAACAAAAAAGTAAATTTATCTATTTTTGGTAAGAGTTGTACAACAATCCTTTAAAATTACTAAAAACAAACATATTAATTGAGGTAATATTGGTGATATGTGAGAAGTGTAAGAAACGATTTGGAAAAGAAGGCGTAAATTTCTGGAGCGCTAAGCTAAGCAAATGTGAAACTTGCAAGAAAAACAATGAAGATTAAAATAAGCCGCTACACTGTTTTTTTTTGCTAAAAAAGTGGTTTTAAAATGAGAAAAATGGTTTTCTTAAGCCGATGGAGGGAGTTGAACCCTCGACCTGCTGATTACGAATCAGCCGCTCAACCGGGCTAAGCTACATCGGCAACTTGGTGGTAAATAAAATCGAGTAATAAAAAACTGACTATCATTTTTTCCAAAACATCTTTTTACACAAATCTGTTACAAGTTTTAGATGATAAGTGGTGTAGATGAAGCAGGAAGAGGACCAGTGATTGGTCCATTAGTTGTAGCAGGAGTAACTTTTAAAGATGATAATCAACTAATAAAAATGAACGTTCGTGATTCAAAAAAACTTACACCTAAAAGAAGAGAATTTTTAGCAGATAAGATAAAAAAATTTGCCTTAAAATATGAAATTTTAGTAATTTCTGCCAAAGACATCGACGATATGCGAAAAGTAATGACACTAAACGAAATAGAAGTAAATGCATTTACTGCCATCATTAAAAAACTTAAACCCGACATTTGTTTCGTTGACTCCGCAGATGTAAACGAAGAAAGATTTGAGAAGGATATTTCCAAAAATCTAAGTTTTAAAACAGAAATAATATCAAAGCATAAAGCAGATGATATATATCCAATTGTTGGTGCTGCATCTATTCTTGCAAAAACTAAAAGAGATGAAGAAATAAGGATTATTTCTGAAAAACTTCAGGAAAAATTGAATATACCATTGGGAAGTGGATATCCTGCAGATCCAATTACACAAAAATTTCTTAAAACCTGGTTAGAAAATTATGAAAAATTCCCAATATATGTAAGATATTCCTGGAAAAATGCTAAGGCACTATTAAAAGAAAAAAATACCAGAAAACTAGATGATTTTTAAGGATTAGAATAGGTCTGGATCCTAAAAGCAGGAATTTGGTGTGCATCAAGACTTATATCTTGAAATATTTTCGACCCAGACCCAGCATCTCAAATTATAGGATAGGGTGTTTAGTACAATAGATATTTTTTAATATTTAAGTCTACGTTGTTAAAATGTCAAAACGACAAAATGTCAAAGTTTCGAACTATGTGTTTGGTAAAAACATCTACTGCTCTTTTCAACAGAAGAAATAAGTTGATTTACATCAAGAGGTTTTGTAAGATAGTCAAAAATAAATGAACCTAGCATTCCCATTGATTGATAATCTTTTGTTCCTTTACCGGTGATAATAAAAATGCACACATATTTATTATATCCTTTTTTAACTATTTCATTAATTGTTGCCCAACCATCCATCACAGGCATCATTAGATCCATTAAAATTACACCTTTAAACCCTTTTTCGATTTCATCTAAGCATTCTACACCATTTGAAGCAGTTACTACTTCGTAATCTTGGCGCTCAAATACAGTCTTTAACGATATTAAAACATCAGGCTCATCATCAACAATCATTACTTTTTTCTTCATTATTTCCTTTCACCTACTAACCTAAAACAGGTTTTAATGCAATGATTTATTTGTGGATAATTCTATATAAAATTACCTTGATAAAATGTCAATTTGAAAAAAATAAGAATTAAAAAGAAGAAAAAACTACTGATTATTTTCTTTAAACTCAGTTAAAAAATCTGCAAGTTTATTAACACCTTCAATT
>MUGC01000073.1 GCA_002900535.1 Thermoplasmata archaeon M9B1D
ATAATCAAGATATATATAGCTCAGATAATCTATTTCCTGAAAATATTTTAGAAAATCAGGGAGTGGCTTTTTGTAGAGGTTATTCAATTCTAACTGTTGCTATTAACCCTGTTCAATATATTCCATCTGATGGCAAGATTATTTATACTTCAAAAATTGATCTTGAAATCATTTTAGAGGCTACTGGAGATATAAATTGTTTTTATAGAGATAATAAAAATGATGAGAACTGGGTGAAAAATCTTGTATATAATCCTGAAGTTGCAGATAGTTATAACAAAGCTGGTCTTTCATTTGGGTATTCTGGTGGCATTTGTGATCCCTCCGATGATTATGATTATGTAATAATAACCACTGAGCAAAACAATCTAAATCATTGGACAACAAGTACTACAACACCTTATAATTGGACTAGTCTTATGAACAAACATCAAATAGATGATGGTTTGAGCTGTACCTTGGTTACAATACAAGATATAGATGCTGAATCAGATTATTATAATAGTACTCCTTTATTTAATGACACTGAGGCCCATATTAGAGAGTTCTGCAAAGATGCATATCAGGATTGGAATACGGAGTATATATTGGTTGGTGGTGATCAAAATTGGATTCATCGTCGTCTTCTCGATTATGCTTATGAGTCAAATTGTGAATCTGATTTATACTGGAGCAATTTAGATAATACTTTTAATGAGGATCAGGATAATGATTGGGGTGAGGAAGGAGACGCTGGTTTTGATCTTTATTCAGAGTTATATATAGGATCACTCCCATGTGATGAGCCACAGGATGTATCTAATTGGATGAAAAAAAGCTTTTATTATGCTGATGCGGTTTTTAAGGATTATTTAGAAAACGCTGCATTTTATGGCGGAGATACTACTTGGAATTGCCAAGGAGATGATTTTGTTGATTATAGTGCGATAAAAGGGACAGATTACTGGCTTGGTCCAATTCCAGAAATCGATGGTCCTTTTCCAGACTTTGCAGGTTTTCAATTTGGTTTTGAAACATGGAATGAAAATAACATCGGTCAAGAGTTTAACCTATCTGTTAAATGGACAGCTGAATCACCTAATCCTGGATGGAATGGTGGATCTACAACTCAAGCAATAAATGGTTTGAAAAACGATATCAACAATGATCAAGTAACCTTGATTAGCGCTATAGCACATGCAGATTCTACTATGTCATTAGATGTATCTTCTTATTCATGGGAATCTGATTACCATAATACAAAACCATTTTTCATAACTGATATGGGATGTCATTGTGGTGATATGGATGCATCAGATGATGGAGTGCTACATTCAATGCTTTTTCACTCTGATACAGAACTTGCCTTTGGGTGTGTTTATAATACAGGTTATGGATGGGGTAACGCTGATTCAACAAACTCTAGTAGTGCTTTTCAGCAGAAATGTTTTTGGGACTATATGTTTGATACCATGAATCATTCAGGAACTACTTTCAACTGGCAGCTTGGGAAAGCCCAAGCATGGTCCAAGGATTTCATGGCTCCAACAATAAATTGGGATCCAAGTTATGGGTCCTGGAGAGATATTATCGAAACCTGTCTTTTATTTGCAGATCCTGCTCAGAAGATAAAATCACCTGAAAAACCAGAACATAACATTGGAATTCAAAATCTTGGAATATCAGATCATGAACTACATGATACAAATATAACTATTTCCACAACTCTTTATAATAATGGTGAAAACAATGAAACAAATGTATATGTAAGTCTTCGTACTAATGGAACAGAGAGCGCTAATCAGACCATAGTCTTTTTTGAAAAAGATACATTTACAAACATAAATTGGCTATATCATACTCCTTATTATGGCTGGGAGTATATATCTGTAAATATTACAACGGTTCCAGGAGAAAACATAACACTTGATAATGAGATTGAGAAAAAAGTAATATATGGACCAGATATCGCAGTTACAGATATTGAAGCTCCAGATATCCTTGAACAAGGAAATGCAGAATCTGTTAAGGGATATATTCAAAACCTAGGTCTAACGAATGAGAATAATATAGATATTTTACTTATTGCAGATGATACCATTATAAATTCTACTTCTATTGATTTAAACATTGGTGAAAGTACTTATGTTACTTTTATATGGGATGGTCTAACATCTGGTACTGGAATCTATAATATATCAGTATTTGCTAATCCTGTTACTAATGAAAGTTATACATCAAATCAGATACAATCAAAACTAGTAAAAGTTGGAAGTATAACAACAGTGTTTGTAGATGACTTTGAAGATGAAAACGGTTGGACTGTTGAAGACGACCCATACATTACAACTGGTACATGGGAGAGAGGAATACCTGTGGGTGGTGGTGATCGTGGTGATCCTGCATTTGATTATGATGGTTCAAGTAAATGTTTTGTAACAGAAAATATAGATGGAGATTATGATGTAGATGATGGAATAACTTGGCTTATTTCACCAGATATAAATATTAATTCAGAGTTAGATGCTAAGATAGATTATGCTTTGTGGTATACTAATGATTATGGGAATGATCCAAACAACGACTTGTTCGAGGTATATGTTTCAAATGATAATGGAGCAAACTGGGTACTTGCACAAACAATAGGACCTCAGACCCTTGTAGGTTGGAATGAGTTTAGTTTTCTAGCAGGAGATCATATCACACTTTCCAATACAATAAAAATCCGTTTTGAAGCATCAGATCTAAATGACGGATCAGTAGTAGAAGCAGGTGTTGATGCATTTAAGGTCTCAATATTTGATTATTCACCACTAGGACCCGAACTATCTTATTCTCCTGGTTCTTATGATTTTGGAGTAATGGATTTAAATCAGACATCTTCAACTACTTTTCAGATATGGAACGATGGAACAGATATTCTAAACTATAGTTTCTCTGAGTCTTGCAGCTGGCTGACCCTATATCCTATGGTTGGTAATTCTACAGGTGAACATGACACAATTACAATATCAATAAATACTACTGGTCTTTTTTATGGTGCTTATTCATATCCAATAAATATAAACACAAATGATGAAAACAAAACATTCACAGTTGATGTTTATATTTCAAATGAGGAATATGTAGATATTCAACTTCTCTCTGGTTGGAATCTTATCAGTGTTCCACTGGATAATGATTGGTATGCAAGTGACCTGGTAAATAATGTATCTGGTTGTTCATATGTGGTAAAATGGGATAGTGTCAATCAATCGTTTTGGATTTATGTACCAGGTTTTCCTGCGTTTGATTTCCCACTATTACCAGGTCATGGTTATTTCGTTGAGATGAATACTTACAATAACTTATTTAACATAGGTTACCCAGTCACCAGTGTTAATATTTCTCTAAAGGTGGGCGTTAATCTTATCGGATGGTACCATAACCAAAATACAACAGCAAGCTCAATCTTAGAAAACATATCTAATTGCTCTTCTATTATCAGATGGGATCCAGTTGTTCAGGATTACTGGCTTTATCTACCTGGTTATCCAGCATTTGACTTTGTTGTAACACAGGGCATGGGTTTATTTGTTGATGTTAATCAGGAGAGTTATTGGCATGGAGAAGGATAAATAAACAAATTTCTTTTTTTCTTTTTTATGTGAGAGGTTTATAAATAAATAGTTATTTTATAATTCAAATTAAGGAGAAAAACTATCATTTTTTTTATCATAGTAATATACAACGCAAGCGTTTAATAGTAACATTACAAAAATTACAAAAAAAGGTATAAGCCTCAATTCGCCTGGTAGACCACCACCGATACTAATGCTGTATACATAATATATCAAAACAGGGTAGATTGGCAATGCTGATACTAAAAAACGAATTTTAAAAATCCTCATATCTCTATCCTTTTTTTTATATATATAAAAATAAACAATAGATAAAATAATCATACCAATCCATAGAGTTAATACACTTATTAATAGAGTATTATAAATTGAAAGAGTTATAAACCAAACACTCAATAATAGAAGTGTTACTATTACCGAGATTACATCTTCTTTTTGAATATTCATTTTTCAAAACCACAAGTTAAACATATACTACCATGACAAGTTATTATCCCACCACATTGAGGGCATGTCCATTTCTTTTTTTCCTTTTCCAAAAAAGCGTTTATACCCTTTTCGTTGATGTACTTGAGATTTTCAATCATGCTCGTATGATATTTTGTACTATATCGTTTATCAAGAGATTTCAAACTTTTACATGGATAGGTATCACACTCATCAAAACAATACTTCCATTTTCTATCTTTTAGGATTTTACATTCTCTAATAATACAATTAAAACGCGTCTTAGGTGTTTTTTTATCTAATTTCCTACAACCTGGACATGTGTTTTTTTCACGATAATGAGATTTGCAAATTCCACAATTTATTCCGCAAGGAGCAATTAAATCTTTAATCATTATTTAACGTGGAATAATATAGAGTTATAAAAATCGTATTATTTTTTATGATTAGAGTTTTTTAGTTGTTGCTACAATATATTATTAAATAACCAATTGTTACTATTTATAAAATTATAGGAGAAAAGTATGGTATATTGTCAGAAATGTGGAACACAAAATGATGATGATGCCGAATTTTGTAAGAAATGTAGTAATTCTCTAACCACTACTGTAAAAGCACCAAAAAAACGAAACGATCAATGCGATGAAGAATGCGCAGTTGGTGAACGAAGTCCTTGGTCAAAGTTCTTCTGGGGAATAATCCTAATACTCTTTGGTTTATGGATAGTATTTTCAGTTGTCATTCCAAATACCAGCCTTGCAGATGAATTACCGTCTTGGATTGTAAACTTCGAATTCTGGTGGCTTATCGGATTAATAGTTGCAATAGCAATCATTATGACTGGTATAAGAATAATGATTAGAAAATAAAACCATTATTAATACATCTTACATTTTTTACTACAAAACTTGCAGATTAAGCTATGCCTTCGATGTGAAAGCTGTATTCTTGTAATAAGAAAGAGAAATGAAAAAATAAGACTAATTATAGCATAAGCAGTAGATCCTGTTAACTCAAATATTCCTATTATAATTAAGAAAAAACCAAGGACAATTAAAAAATTAGAAAATATATGAACATATTTATTTCTAACAGGAAACATGATTTCAATAAAATTAAAAGCAATCATTATTAATCCAAAAAAGAAAAACAAATAAAACACAAAAGACGAGTTACCGTATGAAAATACTAAATAAATCAAAATTAACAATATTGATATGAATGAACCAATTGCTAAACCAAGACAGCCTGTACATAAAAAATTTTCACCAAAAGCAATAACATGATTTTTAAAAGAATCGCAATCTGGATGATGACCTATTCGCTTTCTTAAAACTACTTTATCATTTTTAATATATGCATTGCTCATATCAGGTTTTAATATTTTTTTATACCAACCTGGGAAAAAAGCAAGAGAACTTCCAAATAAACAAGATGCAAGGAATAACCCTCCAATTAATAATTTATCATAAAACCTTATTGGCTGTTTATTAGATACGCCAAAATAAATCAAAACCAGTAGCAAAAATACTGCAATAATTGAAAATAAAATATAGTAAGTAACTTCATGTTTTTCTTTCAAATCAATCTCCTGAACTTACTAAGGACATGTTGTCCAGCCATATGACGATAAAGCGCCCTTTTAAGCTTGTTTTTAGAAAACACTCCTGCAATGTTTTTAGATAATGATCCGTAAAAATATTTATAGCATTTCCAAAGTTCCTGCTGAACTTCCTGTCTTGTAAGTGTTTCAGTAGGCATTATAGCATGTGCCATGTCATAATTTGAATAATTTTTATCTTCAATCCAACCTTTTTTCTTAGCGTTTTCATAATAAATGGTTCCTGGAAAAGGAGTCAGTGCAGTATAAATTGAAAAATCAGGGTCGATATCCATTGAAAAACGCCTTAAAATTTCAATTGATTCATGAGTATCTCTTCTTGTGCCTATTACAAACATTGCATGGGAAAAAATATCATTATTTCTAAGTAACTTCATTGCATCATATGCATCTTTGTTTTTTGTTCCTTTTTTAAACTCTTTAAGTGATTCTTCATTAGGTGTTTCAACACCGCACAT
>MUGC01000074.1 GCA_002900535.1 Thermoplasmata archaeon M9B1D
ATCTAGGATTTTAGTAATAATACGCTTCTCTGCTTTTCGTAAACTTTCAAGAGTTATATCTTTGTTAATCCCGATTTTCTCTGAAAGCTCCTCGCTAGTAATTCTTCTAGGATAATCATAATAACCAAGTTCTTTAGCATAATTTAGAATTTTTTTCTGATCATTACTTAGTTTAGAAAGAATATCACATTCTGTATTATGCAATTTCTGAATTTTTATGTCTTTTACTTTACCAAGAAGATTTACAGCCTTGAAAAAATTTTCAATACTTACATCATCTCCTATAATGATATAAATATTTTTTTTAGATTTATTAATAGTTATACCTCCATTTATTAAAATAATAGATTTTAACTTTTTTTGGGTTTAAAGTCTGGTGCATTTTCATTTCTCCCTATAAATCTAGTAAATTTAGTGTTTACAATAAAAATAGACGTAGGATAATAAAGAAATTTACCTAAAAAAATATGAACGTTATAAAATTTTTTTAGAAAAATTATTTACTTTGTTCAAAAAAGTTTTCTAAATATTTATTATATAATAAATTATTTTAACTATACTCGGAGG
Source organism: Thermoplasmata archaeon M9B1D (assembly GCA_002900535.1). Lineage (GTDB taxonomy): Archaea > Thermoplasmatota > E2 > DHVEG-1 > DHVEG-1 > M9B1D. Next base: position 568 of record MUGC01000074.1, read on the forward strand.
AAATTTAATGAGAAAAATATTGGCAATATTTTTTATAGGTTTTTTAATTATAAGTGGAATTGGAGTAAGTGCCCTTTCACATATAAAAACTATTACTACAAACTTTGATGAATACGACATGGTGATAATAGCACCAAGTGACTTTTTATCCCAAATCCAACCATTACTCGATCACAAAAAATCTCATGATGTTCAAACTATTTTTAAAGCAGTAGAGGATATTTATGAAGAATTTGAGGGAAGAGACCAACCAGAGCAGATAAAATATTTTATAAAATATGCAATTGAAAACTACAATATTAGATATGTTTTACTAATTGGTGGATTAAAAGGAAACACTGAAGAATGGTATGTGCCAGTAAGACATGTAGAACTTGATGATGGAGCAGGACGTGGGACTTTTTTTATCAGTGATTTATACTATGCAGATATTTACAAAAACGATGGTACAGAGTTTGAAGACTGGGATAAAAACGGTGACGGCATAATAGCACAATGGCCAAAGGATAAATTTGATTTACATCCAGATGTCTGCATAGGGAGATTACCATGTAGAAACACAGATGAAGTAATCACAGTTGTTGATAAAATAATATCTTATGAAAACAATGTTAACGGCCAATCATGGTTTAATAAAATGATAGTTGTCGGGGGTGACACATTCCCGGATTATGAGGGATATGAAGGTGAAATAACTTGTGACTATGCAGCAGATTACATGTTTGGTTTTGACATAATAAAACTATACTATTCAACTGGTGAGCTGACAGACTCAAAAGACGTAATAAACGCAATAAATAATGGATGTGGTTTCTTTTTCACAAGAGGAAAAGGGGGAACAGATAGAATCAGAGTACCACGATCAGATGGGACAGAAATAATTGCTTTACACAACAATGACATTGATGACTTAACAAACAAAGATATGTATTCAATTATGATCCTTGGTGAATGTCAACATGGACAATTTGATAAAGCAAAGGGAAAAATTCAAAATTCATTTGATTTTTTAAGACAAATACTCACTCGTCTTCTTGAATTTATTAAGAAATTTCAACCAAAATCTCAGCCAATTTCTTTATTAAATGAATGTATTGCTTGGAAACTTGTTAATAAAAAAGATGCTGGAGGAATCGCGGCATTAACAAATACTCACATCTGCTATGCAGATATCGGTGATAAAAACCAAAATGGGATTCCAGATGATGTTGAAGGCTACGGTGGTTATTTAGCAGTAGAAGTATTCAGACTATATAACGAAGAAAAAATTGACATATTAGGCGAGATATATTTCAATACAGTAGAAAATTATGTATCAAATCAACCAGTAACAACAAATAAAATACATTGCAAAAGCGTACAAGAATGGGTTCTTATAGGAGATCCAAGTCTAAAAATTGGTGGATATCAATAATCTTTATCATTATATTAACTTAAAATATTTCTTTAATTTTAAAAATTGAACGGATCATTGAAAAACATTTAATTTCATATTATTTTGTACAATAATAGCAAGAAAAAAATTTATGTCTTATTTTATAATCCTGTTATAGAGGTCATATTATGAAAATAAAAATATTATTTGGGGCAATATTTAGTATATGTATTATTATGCTGGTTAATACATCATCGGCAGTAGAATATAAAACTGTAACTGATTATAATACTGAGTTACTAGAATCTAAATTGGAAAAAATAAAACAAATTATCGAAGATATAAATGCAAAATCAAATAATTTAAAATCATTAAATGAACTCCAGAAACTTTCAGATGTATTATCTGAATTAAAAATTTCTTATTTCAATAATCCATCCTTATTAAAGATAAATTGGAATTTACCTAATTTTATTCTAGGCTTAATATTATCTATAATCGGTACTATTATCGGAATCATATATGGTAAAATTTTCGGACCTTTAACAGTTTTTTTAATAAAAATTTTGACAGCACCTGCAATATTATTAGCAAAAATAATAGAATTTATCGCCAATTTGCTTCCATCGTAGTATTTTCACGCATATTTCTAAATCCTTCTTTTTCCTTTTTTATATTTTCATAAATTATTATTTTTAAAAAATAATAGGAAGATTTGAAAACAGATTTAACTGGTGTATTTGAGCGGATATAAATGCCCTTTTTCAATTTTTAGTAGAAAATGACATTTTTATTATCTTTCAACTGGAGAAACTATTATTATTTTGCCGGAAAACAGGTGTTCAAATTCTTTCCCATGCAATCATATGGTTCCAACATGAGAAAAATCAACATTTTTACTAGTAAAAACTTACAAAAATCCCTTCCCATGCATTTTCAATAGTTCATCGTGTAATTCAAAGAGTTAAAAAATAAAATTATTTCAACAGATATAAAGCCTAATAATATACTAGTAAGTTAGAGTCCCGAATCCCGATGTGGGCTTGATAAACATTATCGCGATAGATTTCTAAGTAGAAAAATAGAATTTTTTAGTTATTTTTTTAATTATTATTTATAGAACTATTTTTTATTTACACTTCTTTTTTCAAGTCTGTCGATTACCATTTTATCAATTTGACTTCCAAAGTCATCTGTCAATTTATCAAATTTACCAGTTTTTATTAAATTTACACCAATTATTGCAATAATTATTCCAGCAACAGTATCCGCTGATAAGTTCATCATCAAAACCTGATTAGTTTTAATATAATACATTCCTGTGATATTTAACCATTTGATAAATTCTAAAAAAACACCCATAGCCATAGTAAAAATTATTGTTAAAAAACCCATTGCATATTTATCCATCTTCAGGCCCGCCCAATGTTCATCTAAAACATATATAACTGCAAGACCTATAAATGCGACAAGCGCTGAGATAAAAAATCTGGTGACAAGTTGGTATCCAGGTATCGTAGAATCGTAACCCAGAAGTCTTCCACCTACAAATAAAATTGTTACAAGTGCAATTAAAAAATCAAGAAACCAAGGAAGAGTAAATTTTAAATCTTTTTTTATAATAACGGGTAAGATACTTATAAAAAAGCCGATAAATGTTCCTATCACCCAGACAAAATCTTTTTTCCAGAATGCAAGAATAAGAGAAATTATCATCACAATTCTTAATAAAAAACTAAATGAAACACAACTTTTTCTACATGCATCTTTTACTCTACCCATTTTTTAATTCATCCTTTTTACTTTTAATTATCCTTTTATCAATTTGTTCACCTAAATCATCTGTAAGTTCATCAAAACTACCACGTTTTATCATACTAACACCAATAACTGCCATCACAATTCCCGCAACAGTGTCAATAAATAAATCTTTCAATGTATCTATGTACCCCCATTGTTCAGATGTCCCAAAAATAATATCTGTTATCCATTCATTGAACTCCCAAATAACACCCATAGCAATGGTTGCTATAACAACAACAAATGCCATTGCATATTTATCCATTTCAAGACCATCCCAGTATTCATCGAGGATATATATAATTACAAAAGTAATAAAAGCAATAAGAAATGAGGATACAAAATGAGTTAAAGTATCATAATCAGGAATCCTATATGCACCTAATAGCCCTCCTCCAATATGTAAAATTAATGCTATTGCAATTAAAATATCCAAAACTAATGGTAAAGTAATCTGATAATTTCTTTTCAAAATTGCTGGAATCAAACTAACAAATAATGCAAGAATGCAACCAAAAATCCAAACCCATTGCAACTTCCATATTGAAATAACTAAAAAAATTATCATAATCATCTTAAGAATATATGATAAAATCACTCCCCCAGTTCTCAAACTAGATTTTTCCATTTTTTTAACAAAAAACACAATAATAGTTCTCTTGTAAAAACTTTTTGAAAAATTCTTCAAAAGGATTAAGTGATAAATTGAATCCCGCGTTTGTTAAATCTAAACAATTAAAACTATTTTATCGTTTTATTTTCTTTGAAAAGCTACTAAACCAGATAGTATCACTATAAATCAATAGTCTAAAACTTTTTCTCTTGTTGGCTCTAGTGGGCCCGCTGAGGTTTACCAACCTTAACAGGAGAGATTTTTAGGAGAGTTTTACGAAAATAAGCAACTCTAATTTTTTAGGGTAAAAAAATCTATCTCACTAAAATCTCTTCTTTTTTCTTTTTTTTACATTTTGTTTATTTTGTCCATTACTTTTTTTTCTGTGTTGTAGTAGCTTTGCATCTAAAGTCTATTTTAAAATTTAACTGGATGCCATCGGAGGGACTTGTTGATTTTTCGAAGCTTAAGTTAATTAAGTTTCCCTAATGCCACTCATAACACCCAGTATATTTTTTTAATAAATTTATGACTATTTATATTTTTAGGTAAAAGAATTTATTTTTTCTTTCTTTGAAAAAATACTAAACCAAATACTAATCTAAACTAAATTCTATTTTTTTTCTCTTTCTACAACAATTGTACAATTAGTTGCTAATGCACCAATAACACCAAGAGCTGCAAGCCAGGGTGCAAGAATTGTTCCTACTACACCTATTGTGACAGGTATCTCAATAAGAGTTTTTCCTTTTTCATCTTTTATCAGTATTTTTCTAACATTTCCCTCATGTATCAATTTTTTAACAGTTTTTACTAGTTCATCCGCTGATACTTTAAACTCTTCTGTTCTCGTTTCTTTCACAGACGTTCCACATTTTGAACAATAGTTAGCATCGTTTGTTAATTGAAATCCACATCTCTTGCAATTCTTCATATTTATTCCTTCGCTTCAAATATTCTGAAATATTTATGATTTTAAAAACTAATCTTTTTTAATAATTTGTTTAAGACATAATTTTATAAACAAACTCTCCCTAATTTTTCTCCTGTTGGCTCTAGTGGGCCCGCTGAGATTTGAACTCAGGTTACTACCACCCCAAGGTAGAAGGATACCAAGCTACCCCACGGGCCCCTGAAACACTACGGTTATCAGAAAAAGTGTTATTAGATTTACTATTTTGATTTATATACTAGCTACATAAGCACATATAAATTTTTCATTTACGATACCTTTATAGTAACTTGTTGGCAAACCAGATAGAATATTATGACCTGGATTTTGTCTAGTTAAAATATCTAAATAAAATCCTCTATCGCCATCATCAAAATTATAAGAATATATCTGTATTAGAAAAACAGGGTCATAAAAATAGCATAATTCTCCCCAAGATGCCCAAACATCTTCTCTAAGATTTTCAATAAATCCCCATTGAAATACTATTAAATGACCAAATTCTGAATTAAACGATATTTTATCAACATTAATTATCTCATTTTTTGATATGCTATAACTATTTGTTATTGGAATAAAACTTGAAAAAATGAATATTAGTATCAAACATAGTATTAATAATTTCTTTAACATTTTCTATCAGTCAACTAAATCGTGTATTATATTAGCACATATTTATTATTTACTTTGTATTGTTATATCATAAGAAATTTGAGCCTTAACTTTCTTCTATTATAATATACTCTTCTTGTC
>MUGC01000075.1 GCA_002900535.1 Thermoplasmata archaeon M9B1D
ATGAATATCTGTTGGGTGTATACCTGCTTCTTTGTATTTTTTATGATAGATAGGAACTGTATATGCATATTTTACCATCCTGCGGAGTGCTTTATCTTGATATGTCCTCATTTTTTTTGGAGAGGTGCTCCATACTCTGTTAATATCGATGATATAGCTTTTTAAAAGTCGGGTGAGAAAGATGGGATTATAAAAAGGGTTAATTGTCAATCTATCCCTCCATCAAAAACAAAAATCTCTTTTGTAATATCTGCGATAAGAAAGGTTTCCACCTGCTGGGAAAAAACCTGTAAGTTTTTTAGTATATCCAAAGGTTTTAATTGATCTTACAAAAATATTTGATATTTTGTAAAACTCTTTAGCAACCTTTCTTGTCCCCTGCCAAAGTTCCTTTTCAGTCATATTTTTTGGTTTAAAAACAACATCGATTTGATTGTATTTTGACCAGTCATATGTAAGAATTCTTCCATCTTTTTCAAGGCGGTCAAATAGTGGTGTTCCAGGGTAAGGCGTAAGTATATTTACTTCGGCAACGTCTATGTCCCATTCATGCATTTTTTCAATTGTTAAGTCAAAAATCTCAGGTGTGTCTTCATCAAATCCAAATATTATTCCACCTTGTACTGCCATGTTATTTTTATGAAGTCTTTTAATTAGTTTCCTGAAGTTTTTTACCTTGTTATGTGTTTTTTTTATGCCATCTAATGCTTCTTGACTTACTGATTCAAATCCTATAAACCATTCAAGGCATCCAGCTTTTCTTGCAAGATTTAAAAATTCATCATCTGCTTTCAACAAAACATTTGTTGTACCATTTGCAAGCCATGATTTGTTTACTTTTTGTTTTATCATTTCTTTGAAAAGCTCTCGGGCATATCTAGGGCTCGATGTTAGATGTGGATCATGAAATATGAATAATTTATTCGGCATCTGTTTGATTTCTTCTAAAACATTTTTTATAGGTCGCCTCATGACCCCTCTATCACAAAAACTACTTATTGCACAGAATTCACAACTGTTCCCACAACCACGTGTCCATTGAACTGCACCAAGAAGTGGATTTTTAACAATAAGGTCTCTCCTGATAGGTGGAACATCTGCGATATCAAAGTTATTGTCTTTTTCATAAAAAGGTTTTAATTTTCCTTTTTCAAAATCTTTTATAAGCTTAGGCCAATTTGCCTCAGCCATTCCTTTAACAACACTATCAGCATGTTGTTTTGCTTCATCCGGTCTAGCCGTTGGGTGGTAACCACCGAGAATTACTGTTTTCCCACGTTTTCTAAATTCATCTGCAATTTCATAAACACGAGGCGCAGTCATTGTATAACAAGTAATCCCAACTATGTCGCATTCTTCATTAAAATCAAGAGTCTCATAGTTTTCATTTACAAGTTTAACCTCATGCTCAGATGGTGTAATTGCTGCAATATGCGGAAGAGTAATAATTGGATTTCCAAAAATATAAGCATTCCACGTTCCTTTATCTTTCACAGTTGTCTGGCCATGCTCAATTCTCGGAAACACCAATAGTATCTTCATATTTTTTCCATCATCCAATGTTATATATCTAATTTTTCATACATGTAAAAATATCTTAATGATAGGTTACTAACAAATGTAATAACCGCATCAATAGGATTTAAATGATGTCGGTTGAAACTTCTTTTAAAGGATTGTTTTACAGAAAAAAAATCCTTTGCTACATATCTAATTCCTTTTAAAAGCTCCTCCTCAGTTAACTTTGCAGGTTTATAATTTACTTTGCCTTCTTCATAGCGAGACCAATCATAATTTGTAATTCTTCCTTCTTTTTCAAACCGCTCAAAAAGCCGGGTTCCAGGATAAGGTGTAAGTATACTAAACGATGCTGAATCTAGATCCCATTCATATATTGCATCAAGTGTTTTTTGGAAAGTTTCGGGAGTGTCATGGTCAAGTCCAAATATAAAAAAACCTGTGACATTCATTCCATGTTCCTTTATTTTTTTGATTGCAGTAGCATAGTTTTCTATTTTGTTTGTACTTTTTCCTGCCTGGTTTATGTTTTCCTGTGAAATTGATTCAATTCCAACGTACCATTTGTCAACTCCTGCCTCTTGTGATAGTTTTAAAAGCTCATCATCACGTGAAAGAACGTTTATATTTCCAAAACAATGAAATTTTTTATTTAACTGTGCCATTTCTTTGAAAAGTTTTTTTGAATAGGATGGACTTACTGTTAATGACGCATCTGCAAAAAATATTGTTTTAGATTTTATAATTTTCATTTCATCAATGATTTGGTCAACGATTCTTCCTCGAAATCTTGGGCCTTCTATTTTTTGCATTGCACAAAACTCACAACCAGTTGGGCATCCACGTGATACTTGAATTGCCTCCATTGTTGTATATACGCCAATGTCATGTCTTGCTTGGACGATATCTTCTGGTTCAACGAGTTTTTCTGGTTTATAAAATGGTTTCAATTTTCCTTTTTGAACGTCCAGTAAAACTTTCGGCCAATTGTATTCAGCCTCACCAATTACAATGCTATCTGCATGCTTTTTTGCTTCATCAGACATTAAGGATGCATGGTATCCACCAAAAACAACGGGAACGCCTTTTTTTCTAAAAATTTCTGCTATTTCATAACCACGAAGTGAGTTATATGTTAAACATGAAATTCCAACAAGATCATAGTGATTTTCAAAATTAATATCTTCATACCGTTCATCAACGATTTCAACGTCATGTTCTCTTGGAGTGATACCTGCTATTTGTTGAAGTGTTAATGAGGGGTACTGGTATTTATTTAGATAGCTTCTTCTCCTGTTTGTATGCGGCGAGACCAATAAAATCTTCATATCTTTCAAATTCCCTCAGTGATAACTATTATTTCTTACCGTTAATATTTTTATAAGATATTATTATATTGATATTTATCTGTTGGTCCTTCAAATAGATGCAAGCTGTATATTTAATATTTTTTATCAAAACTTAGCAATTTGACGAAAAAATAGATGGACTGGGCGGGATTTGAACCCGCGGCCTCCGCCTTGCGAAGGTGGCGACCTTCCAGACTGATCTACCATCCCATAAAATATAATAGAAAGAATAAGACAATATTTGACTATTTCTGTTATACAAAAAATTTAAGAAAATTTATTTTTGGCAGCTTTTAAAGCTTCAACAACAGCCAACTTTTCACCCATCATAAACCTCTCAAGTGAGCCGCCACCAGTGCTGATATGAGATATTTTCTCATCCAAACCAAGTTGTTCGACTGCTGCGACAGTATGACCACCACCAACAATTGAAAAAACATCAGAGTTCGCAACATATGTAAAAATTTCCTGAGTTCCCTTCATAAAAGCAGGTTTTTCAAAAACACCACAGGGCCCTGATAAAAATACTGTTTTTGCAGAAGAAAGGATATCTTTAAAGCTTTTTATTGATTTTTCACCTATATCACATAAATTATACTGAGTTGGTAAATCTGATAAGTTAATTTCACTACGATCAGTATTTGCTTGTTGCGCAAAATCACTTGGAAGATAGATATTATTCTTATACCTTTTAATAAGTTTTTTTATTTCCTTATAATTATCAGTCGTTCCTTCTTTTGCTAGCATTTCTTCGTTTTTATCGCCAAGATTTATCCCTTCTGCTTTCAAAAAAGCATTTGCAGGAAGCCCAGTTAGTATTATTTTATCAGCAGTTTTGTTTTCAAGTAATCTTTCAATTGTTACAATAACATCTGAAAACTTAGCACCTCCAAAAAGAAAAACAGATGGTTTTTCAGGGTTTGCAACAATTTTTGAAAGTGTCGTTAACTCTTTTTCTAAAAGTCTTCCAGCAGCAGAAGGTAGAACTACAGTAAAACCAATTAAACTGCAATGTTTTCTATGGGCAGCAGCAAATGCATCATTTATAAAAATATCCGCAAGAGGATATAAGTTTTGTACAAACTCTGTTAGTGCATGTTCTTCTGCAGTTTTCTTCTCAGTTTCACCATCAAATTTTCTTACATTATCAAGCATGATTACTTGACTAAGTTGCATTTCTTTTATTGCTTTTTGTGCTTTTTTTCCATAAATATCATCTATAAATTTTACTGGTTTTCCTAACAGCTTTTCTAGTGCTAATGCATGTTTCTCTAAGCCTGCAAAATCCCAGCTACCTTGCCTACCTTGATGTGCGAGTACGACTATTTTTGCATTTTTATTTATAAGCTCTTTAATAGTTGGAAGTACTTTTTCAATACGAGTTGTATCAAGAATTTCTAAAGTATCTTTATTAAGTGGCATATTGAAATCTACGCGAAGTAGAACGGTTTTATTTTCAAAATCAAAATCATCCATTGTATTATACTCTTTCATAGAATAAAAACCTCTGAAAACTGATATCAAAATTGTTTATTTAAATAATTCTAAAAAAGATTTTATGTATTTCTTACAATTTCAAGCTCACTTATAGGGGTTGAATGATTTACAAAAATATAATTAATAAGATCAACTAAACGACAACTATAACCCCATTCATTATCATACCATGAAAGTATCTTTAAAAGATTGCCCTGTTCACCAATTAATTTTGTAGATAAACCATCGATTATTGCCGAGTGTGGATTTCCTATAATATCCGTGGAAACTAGAGGCTCTTCTGTATAATCCATTATTCCTCTCAGACTGTTTTGTGATGCTTGTTTAAAAGCATTATTTACTTCTTCAACAGTTACATTTCTTTTTAAAATACAAGTAAAATCTGTAAGACTTCCATCAGGAGTCGGAACACGTATCGCCATTCCATCAAGTTTACCATTTAACTCAGGAATAACCATCCCAATTGCTTTTGCAGCACCTGTAGTGGTTGGGATGATCGATACAGCAGCAGCTCGTGCGCGTCTGAGATCTTTATGAGGAAAGTCAAGAATTCTTTGATCACCTGTATATGAATGAATTGTGGTCATGAATCCTTGTTCTATCCCAAAATTATCCTGTAAAACTTTCACGGGTGGTGCCAGACTATTTGTTGTACATGATGCATTTGATATTATATGATGTTTATCTGCATCATAGGCGTGTTCGTTTACACCTAGCACCAAGGTAATATCTGGATTTTTTGCTGGTGCAGATATTATCACCTTTTTAGCCCCTGCGTCAAGATGTTGAGTTACGGCATCGCGAGTACGAAAAATACCCGTAGATTCTACGACTACGTCTATATTATGTTCTTTCCACGGTAGTTTTGAAGGGGTTACTTGTGAATAAAAATTTATCCATTTGCCGTTAACGTTCATACCATCGTCTTTGGCCTCTATAGAACCATTAAATTTACCATAGATCGAATCATATTTTAATAAATGAGCAAGAGTATGTGTATTACCAAGATCATTTATTGCAACAACTTCGAATTTATTACCATATTTCGAATGACTTAATGCTGCACGAAGTGTGTTTCTTCCTATCCTTCCGAAACCGTTAATAGCTACTCTAATCATCCCTTCCACGAACCTTCAAATATTATTAATCTATATAATACTTCCGACAAGGTAAGTAGGTCTAGCATCCTTTATTTTAACATATACAAAATTGCCAATTTTAACATTTTCATTTAAAACTACTGGTTTATAGTTTTCAGATCGGCCTACAAACGTTTTATTTTTTCCTTTTTCAGTTATTAATATAGAATATTTTTTCCCTATGTGACTTTTGTTTTTTTCATTTGAAATTTCTTTACAAATTTCTGTAAGAATTTTCGATCTTTGTTTTACAATTTCTGTTTTAATACGCCCTTTCATAGTTTTAGCTTTAGTATAAGGTCTTGCTGAAAAACGAGTAATATTTGTAATATCTGGTTTAACCGTTGTTAAAAGATTAATTGTATTTTGAAACTGTCGATTTGTTTCAGAAGGAAAACCAACAATGACATCTGTTGAAATAGTAATTTCTGGATAAATTTTTTTAAAATTGTTAATAATTTCTAAAAAATCTTGGACGTAATATTTCCGATTCATCTTATCCAAAATATCGTTATCACCCGATTGAAGTGGTAAATGTA
>MUGC01000076.1 GCA_002900535.1 Thermoplasmata archaeon M9B1D
ATTAAACCAATTGCTCCTATTGAAAAAAAACTGCCGATGGTTAGACTTCCTTCTTTATATCCTACATAGATGGAAATTATAAGTCCGATAATACCTAGCCCTGCACCAAGTGCTATTAAAAATTTACCCGTTCCAACCTTTTTTCTACCGATTAAAAGTCCACCTGTAATAACTGCTATACCTCCTAGTGAAGCAATAAAGATTAGTACTACGAAAATTATCTGAATAACAAAATTGTCTGCGATATTATTTGTTACAAAATTTTCTATTTCCGACCATGCAGCAATACCATTTACTCCTGATATTAAGAGTAGTATACCTGCAATTATTGCAATTCCCATGGCTGTACTATTTTTTGCCATATTTTTTCCTCCATTAGTTTTTTTAGCAACCATAGTTATTTATTTTGATATAAATGGACATCCCTTTGTGGGAATGGTATGCTTATTTTATTTTTATCAAATGATTCTTTTATTTGCTGAGTTAACTCCCATTTAGCTTTCCAATAATCGCTTGTGTTTACCCAGGGTCTTACTAAAAGATTAACACTTGAGTCACCAAGCTCTGCGACTGCAACAGTTGGCGCAGGATCCTTTAAAACCATTTTGTTTTTAGTTATAGTATCCATTGCAATTTTTATTGCTTTACCCATGTCATCACTATAACTTATTCCTACTCTCATATCTATCATTCTTTGTTTAAGAGCTGTGTAATTTACTATTGGTTCGCCCCAGATTTTGCTATTGGGAATTATCACTCTTTTGTTATCTACAGTTGTCATTTTTGTTATACTTGCTCCAACGCTATTAATTGTTCCTGATTTACCAGCAACATCAACATAGTCACCAACACGGAATGGTTTGGTAATTGCTATTAAAAAACCTGCTGCAAGATTTCCCAGTGTATCTTGAAACGCAAAACCTATGATAAACCCCGATGCTACAGATATCCCGATTATTGCTTCTCCTATATTTACCCCGAAATAGCCAATTGCTACCATCACTACGACTATTATTAGAAAAACCCTAACGACTCTACTTGCAAACTCTGCAAGTATTTCTGCCATTTTTGCTTTTAACATTGCTTTTTTAACGTATTTGCTGACTAGAACTGCAATGAAATAACCAATTATTAATACTAAAATTGCAAAAATGATGTTTTTTAATGGTATATTAATCACTGGAATTTCTTTATTTAATATTGAAATGATATCATCAAAATTCATATTTATCCTTCCTTAATAAATACCAAACAATTTAAGAAAAATATATTAATTTTAGATCTTACAATATTATCTAATTATTTTTTCTTTTTTTTATCCGATTCGAAACCTTCTTTTACTCCTTTTCCAAAACCTTTGACAACTCCCCAGCCTTTTTTTCCAACTCTTCCAATTGTTTGACCAGTTTTTTCTGCGACTTTTTCTGCTTTTCCTTTTTTGTATTGTTCCATAAATTTTTTACCTCCCAAACCTATAAGTCAGTTGTATGAATTTTAATGTTATATATAAAGATTTAGGATTAGAAAACTAAAAATAATGCACACGATAAAATATTATTAATTATGTTATATATTATTCAAGATAATAACTTTTAGATTTTTACTTTGTATTTTTTTATATGTTTTATTTGAAACATGTAGTACTTTAAAAGTAATATCATATTTCATTATTATAACAATATGTATTAATATTAGGATGTTTTCAATATTTTGTAACATATTATTTTTTTATCAGAAACATTTATAATATTACTTCTTATTATCTATCTAATTTTAGGGAAGTTAAAAATATGAGGAAAGGATTTTTAGAAAGACGCTAGTGTATATATCTATCTTATTATTGATAGTAACAATGTTTATCTCTTTTTCAACAAATACAATTGCTGAAGAATTTCCAATAGAACCACCAGAAGGAGCCTATACACCAGATCCAACACTAACAGGAAAAGCAAACTTCGGATTCGTTGCAAAATACAAGAAAGGACAATCAACACCAGATGGAAATACTGAGTTTCAGTTCAAAGTAGCAAACTTAAACTTCCATTCAAATGACTATGATTGGTTGGTAATACAAATAGCCGGAGCAAAAGCGATGTATATGGGTACTGGAACAATCAATGGAGAAGGAAACTATGGATTCAAACTAACAGCAATAGATGAAGAACTAACTCCAAGTACAGATGTTGACATGTTCAGAATAAAAATCTGGGATAAAGATAACAACGACGAAATCATATATGACAACCAACTTGGAGATGAAGACGACGCAGATCCTTCAACACCGATCAGTGGAGGAAACATTAGGATACACGAAGGTTAGAACTAAGAAAAATATCCTAAACCCCCTTTCTTTCTATTTTTATTTAGAGAAATATCTATAAATTAAAAACATAAGAAGATGCTTTAATAATGGAAAAGAATAGTACATTTGTCCTAGGTTTATTAGAAAAAATGAAGTAGCAATAGAGTTAATTTACAATATTTAAGGTGCATTTTATATTGTTACACTCATTTTCCAAGCGATAATTTTTTATATTAATATAGATAAGATTACAAAGACCATGATGATGAAAAAACATTTTTCTGATCTGCTGTAAAACTTTATGAAGAAAAATGGGCGAACTGAATGGTCATTTAATCAAATTTAAATTTTCTTAGACATATAAGGTCCTTCGCGTTTATAACCAAAGCGTTTGTAGTAATTTCGAGTTCCAATTCCTGCAAGTACAATCATTTTTTTAGCATCAAGATTTTCTTGTGAAATCCGCTCTGCTTCATTTATCAAATGCTCACCCCAACCCCTGTGTTGCCATTGAGAATCTTTAGCTTTTTTTCCAACTTGAACCATCGGACCAAAAACGTGTAGTTCACGGATTAGCATTGATCTAGTGATTTTTGCTTCAGACCTATGAGCTTTTTCTGAAGGTTGTCTTAATCTCAATAATCCAATTAAAGCATCCTGGCGACTATTCTCATATGACAAGAAAAATTCCTCTCCTTCTGAAGCAGGATATTTATCAACAATTAATTTTACGTCGTCTATATCTAGCTCGTAATTAGATTTGTATTGCAAGTGTCCAATTTCACGACAACGAATGCATTTACAACTTGCTCCTTCTTTTTTCAATTTTTCTTGAACCATCAACCTTAAATCCCCGCGTTTGACTCCATCTGCAACTAAATTTAATGGAATATCGCGCTGTATACGCTGAATTCTTACCCATTTTGGCACACGTTTTTTAATATCAACAATAAGTTTAACAATATCATCAAAATCATAAGGTTTGTATTCACCTTTTTTCCACATTTTATATAGCTTTGTTTCTGGCATTACAAGAGTTGGATATATTTTAATTGCATCTGGTTTGAATCTTTCATCTTCAAATATTGTTTCAAATGCTTTCAAATCCTGTTCAATATTTGAACCCGGCAAACCTGGCATCATATGATAAATTACTGCGAAACCAGAATCTTTTAAAATACGAGAAGCACTTGTTACATCACTAGTTTTATGCCCGCGATTAATAATTTTATAAATATGATCATTAACATTTTGCACACCTAACTCAACTCTAGTTACTCCGAGATTAAGCATTAAATCTATATGAGATTTTTTACTATAATCCGGTCTTGTTTCAATAGTTATATCACTGTTTTTAATGGGTGCATTTTCAGCAATATTTTGCGCTTCTTTTATAGATTCGGCATTACCACCTGATATTCCGTTTAAACATTGTGTTACAAATTCTTCAAGATAATTTTTTGGATAACATGTTATAGTTCCACCAAAAATAATTAATTCAACCTTGTCAACAGTATGACCCATAATTTTGAACTGATCTATACGACTTTTAACCTGCAGATATGGATCATAATTATTTTCTTTTGCTCTTCTACCTGCTGGCTCATTTCCTGTATAGCTTTGAGGTGTTCCAAACTTTGGACCACCTGGACAATATATACATGGTTCATCTTTTGGACAAGGATATGGTTTTGGCATAACAGTTATAATATAAACACCTGAAATTGATCTTATAGGTTTTAATCTAAGAGATTGAATTATTTCTTCTCTTTCATAATCTGTTGTAAAAGATAATATTTCTGAGTTACGTGGGAATTTATTCAAACCATATTTTTTACAAGCCCAAAGTTTAACCTTTGTTAAATCTTTATCATTTTTTAATTCACCTAATAAGATTTTTTCAATTATTGCACGATAAACCTCTTTATTTTTCATAGTTTATTCCCAAGATAAAAAATTACTTTAGATAACTCTAAACAATTTATAACTTTACAGGTTTTTTTAGTCTTTTTTATGGGTTCTGTTTCTAAAATCTAATATTCAAGGAAACCTATATTTTTTCAGAATTTTTATAGAATTGAGATTAATTTATCCAATAGAGTAAATAACCGATTAAACCTAATAGAAAAATAATTTATTATTTTTGTTTTGGGCATACTAACCGATAAAGGTTCAGACCATTCACTTTCATGCCCCTCTGTGTCCTTTGCTTTTACTATAATTGAGTATGATCCCTTCTCTGTCCATTTGTGTGATGCTTCTACAGTTACACCTGAATCAAATGGGCCAACCCAGCCGCTATCTGTCCCATCACCCCAATCGAAGAAATAAAATATTTCATCATTTTGAGGATCAGTAGTTATTGTTGTATACTTATATTCTTCTCCATATTTACCATTGATCTCGCCATTGGGTTTAACTGGTTTATTTGGTGATTGCTGTGTAGTCAACTCTGAAATCTCTGCTAATGTGGCAAGAATTAACTTGGAGTTTTTAGCAGCATAATTTAAATCCATATGTTCAATTGTGTCTCCTGAGGTATGGTAATAATCATTATAATTATATTCAAAATAAAAAATTGCATTGTACCCAGCTTGCCAGAAATAATAATGGTCACTTCCCCATGAATAACCACTTGGTATTACTTCAATTCCAATAAAATCATTGTACTGCTGGCTTATATCTTCTGTATAATTAGTTAACCATTCTGATTCTTCATCTTCAAAAATCTTAACATAACTTGCATCTTCGGGTGTTTCTGCAAAACCTATCATATCTGCATTTAAAACTGCGACGATATTGTCATTATTTTCTAATGCCTCTTCTACATAATGAAGACTTCCATAGAGTCCTTGTTCTTCACCAGAGAATGTAACAAACCGAACTGTATGATAAGTTAGAAAAGTACTCATTAGTTTGGCAGATGCCATAACAGCAGCAACACCGGATCCATCGTCATCTGCTCCAGGACTTGTTGAAACTGAGTCATAATGGGCACAAATAATGTATATTTCATTACTACTATTATCAACTCCATGCATTGTTGCTTCTATATTTTTACCGGAAAAACCGCCATTCTCCCATTCTTGGTATCTAACTTCGAGTCCAAGATTTACAAACTCATTGTATATATACTCTCCTGCTTCTTCACAAGCAGACGTACCTGTAACCCTTGGACCAAATGCAGTAAGGTTTTCAAGATAATTTAGAAGTAACTCTTCATCAACCTGGTTTATTAGTGCTATTATGTTGTCGTCTAATGTCACTGGTTCAGGTTCATTATAATATACTTCAAATGAGGGTGTTATCTCATATCTAATTGGTAATTCATCGTTTTTCATTTCTCCCGGAATTGGGCCGATAATTTGCTTATATAACAAATCAAAATGTTGTTTGATATTAGGGTTAGGAATATCTGATCCTTGAACAGTTATAAAAGAAGCAGTTAAGAATGTTATACAAAATAAAACAGCATAGATTTTTTTTCTCATGCAACACCTCTAATTAACACGTGTTAAGTAAGTATGCAATTACAATATTTTAAACTTTGCATAGATTTATTGAAAATAGTTACTGTCTTCAACGTCTTCAACATCAACAATTGGATTATTAGCAACTTTAGGTTCAATAGAATCATCTAAAATTTCAATGAAAAGCGGATTTAATGTACCAGTATCTTTTACTCTTATTTTACCCTGCTCCTCGAGATCCCTTAATTCATTTAGCTTCTTTAAA
>MUGC01000296.1 GCA_002900535.1 Thermoplasmata archaeon M9B1D
TGATACATCCATGCCAGATACAAAAACACCTGCCTTTTTTTCAATAAAACCAAAATCCAATAAAAATATAGATACAAGTAAAAAAGAAGATTTTTTACAAAAACCCTTTACAAAAGAGCAACTACTTAATTTTATAAAAAGTAAAATTTAAATTACTTATTTTTTTATAAAAACGGCTATACGAAATAAACTATTTTTTATGTAATGCTTCTTCAATTTTATGAAAATCTTTAAGGAGAATTTCTTTTGCGTTTGGATTATATGTGGCTACAGCAGGATGATATATAGGGATCACAATCTGCTTTCCAAAAATAGTGTTTAAATTAAATATGTTGCCATGTATCATCCCGATTTTTTCAAACTTTATATTAAATTTTTCAAAAATATACGAGGTTGCAAATGATCCAAGAGTCACAATAAGTTCAGGTTGAATTTTTTCAATCTGTTTATCTAAATATTTCGTACAAGAATTTATTTCACTTTTCAAGGGATTTCGATTTTCTGGCGGTCGGCATTTAAGAATATTTGCAATATAAACGTCTTTTCTTTTCAAATTAATTGACTCAAGCATTTCGTCTAATATCTTTCCAGCTCGTCCAACAAATGGACGCCCTTGAATATCCTCATTTAGACCCGGTGCTTCACCGATAAACAGTATTTTTGCATTAAATGATCCTTCTCCTAAAACAGGGTTTTGTCTATTTTTCCACAGGTCACAATCTTTACAATTTTTAACTAATGAAAAAAGTTTTTCAAATTCCTTTTCTACACTCATCTGAGATTTAGAAATATCATTTATCTTTATATCTCTTAACTTATATTCATAACAAGGATCGATTGGAGAATTATCATGCAAAGTAAGGAAGATGAAAACATAGTTTTTATTAGACTATTCACAGATGAAAATTTAAATATAGAGTTAAAAAAGGCATGTAAAAAACATGATGTAAAAACTGCAGTCATTCTTTCAGGAGTAGGCCAGCTAAAAGAATCAGAAATTGGTTATTTTAAAACGAAAGGAGATTATTTGCCTGAAAAAATTAATAAAACTTGTGAAATTTTGATGTTAACAGGCAATATCTGTAAAAAAGAAGATGATTATATTCTTCATTCACATATAATACTTGGAGATAAAAATAAAAACGCAATAGGTGGGCATTTTATCAATGGAACGATTAGCATTACTGCTGAGATTGTGATTATTAAAACAAACATTAATATTAAAAGGAAATATGATGAAGAAACAGGTCTTCAGGCATTGTTTTTAGATTAAAAAATTTAAAGTATATTTCTCTTAATTCCAAATATTGATTTAACTAGTACAATTACAGGTATAATCTCAAGTCTTCCGATCCACATATTAAAAATAAGCATCGTTTTCCCAATAGAAGACATACCAATTTTAGTAATACCTGTTGTTAATTACTACCTGAAGTCGTTTGAAGTATTACTACTATCCCGATAAATAATAAAATTATCCATATAAATGAAATAATTGCAGCTTCATTGATTAAATCAATCGCCTGATCTTTTGAAAGTGATTTATCGCCAAGTTTATGAACAAAAACACGCCGCGGGGTAGAAATCGCTCTTTTAATTCTCCAGCTAACACCCTTATAAAGAAGTATTGCTCGAAATAGCTTAATACCACCAGCAGTTGAACCGGCTGCACCACCAATAACCATAGCAAAAGAAAGAATCAATTTTGCAGATGGAACCCAATTACCGACATCTGCAGAAGCAAAACCAGTACAAGTCAAAGCAGACGTAAACTGGAAGCCTGATACTTTCAAAGAATGCAAAATATTACCATTAACTGTACTAAGATTTACGTACGTGAGACCAATAACTCCAAGAATAATCAAAACAATCATTGCTTTAAACTGAGCATCAGATAAAAACTTCTTAATTCTTCCTTTTAACAAATCATAATGAGCAGCAAATGCAATAGCACCTATAACCATCAAAATGACAACTGCTATCTGACTAATAGCTCCAAAACTAGCAATGCTATCATTTGTAACCGAGAAACCGCCTGTTGCAAGACCAGTCATAGCATGATTGAGGGATTCCCATGGGGTCATACCATCAGATGATACAAAACCAATTATTGCTAGAGCAAAAATTCCAATAACAGTATAAAGTAAAAATATCCACCAAATAGTTCTAACTGTTGAAATTATTGACGGGTGAGTTTTTTGATCGCGAGCCTCACCTTTATATAATACGAAAGAACCCGTTCCAGGTCGTGCAAGAATTGAAAGAGTCAACACTATAACTCCTACACCTCCTACCCACTGAATAAGCGAACGCCAAAACTGCAGAGAATAAGGAAGATTTGCTTCAAGGTCAACCATTGTAAGACCTGAACCAGTCCAACCTGACATAGATTCAAAAAAAGCGGATAGAGGAGCCATCGTAGCAAGTGAAAATTTATCATAAGGAATAAGCCAGAATGGAATACTACTAATCGCTGAAATTAAAAGCCAACCAAGCGCTGCCGTAACCATTGCACTTTTAAAATTTTGAGGATCTGCTTTTCTAAAAATAAAGTAAAG
>MUGC01000077.1 GCA_002900535.1 Thermoplasmata archaeon M9B1D
ATGGTTTGTACAATTCGTGATATAACAGAAAGACGAAGGGTAGAAGAAGAACTTAAAAAATCAGAAAAATTAAAAACTGAGTTTATGAACATAGCTGCACATGAGTTAAAATCACCTGTAACTCCTATCAAAGGTTATCTTGATCTAATTCTGCAAGATGAAAAAACAAGTAAAAAAGTTAAAGACTGGGCAAAGGTTAGCTTAAGGAACTCTGAAAGACTTTTACGCCTAGTCGATGATATTTTAGATGTTTCACGTCTTGATACAGATACAATGAGATTTGAAATGGAGAAATTGCTAATCGTTGAAATTCTTGACGAAATCGTTGAAGATATGAAACAACCAGTTGAGAGTAAAGGTTTAAAATTCATTACTAATATCCCAAGAAATCTACCATCAATCTTTGGGGATCGATATCGATTAGCTCAAGTTTTTAAAAATTTACTGGTAAACGCAATTAAGTTCACAGATCATGGATCAATTAGCATAAAAGCGATTAAAAACAAAGATCATATATTAATTTCAATAACAGATACGGGTATCGGTATTTCAAAAAATGAAATTAAAAAAATATTCAACAAATTTTACCAAGCATACACTGGTCATGACCGGAGAAATGAGGGAACTGGACTAGGCTTATTCATATGTAATGAAATATTAGACAAACATAAAGGTAAAATATGGGCTGAAAGCGAGTTGGGCAAGGGCAGTACGTTTTACATAGAACTTCCTTACCTAAATAAAAATCCTACAAATACTGAAAAATAAAAAATATATTTATTTAATGAAAAACGGTGGTGTTAAAAATCAAGAAAAAATGCCCAGAA
Organism: Thermoplasmata archaeon M9B1D; assembly: GCA_002900535.1. Classification (GTDB taxonomy): domain Archaea; phylum Thermoplasmatota; class E2; order DHVEG-1; family DHVEG-1; genus M9B1D. The sequence goes on from MUGC01000077.1 coordinate 828, forward strand.
TGCAAATCAAAAGCAGTGAAGCTATACCAAAACAAAAGCTTTGACAGGCGAAGAAGATGGATTCCAACTGCTTGGACTTGTACCAAATGCGGTTATACATACAATGTTGCAGTAGATACTTTAATGTACAAAATTGGAAACGAACCATATGATGAATCTTTTAATAAAAAATGCCCTAAATGCACTCTTGGTTTAGTGCGACTATACCGCCATATAAACCCTAAAAAAGGAAAGCAAAAATGGGTTAGCATGGGATGGTACTGCAATAGATGCAAATATGTATGGATGGACAAAAAAATAGAAAACTATGAAGATTAAACAATTTTTTAATATAAATATATTTTTTCTAAAAACCATTAAATACAAGAATTTGTTTTAGGGCACACTATAACTGCTAAGGAATAAATATTATGAAACGTAGCTCTAGAGTCTGGAAAAAAAGACATAAAATGCGGTGGAAATGGCGAAAAAAAAGAATGCGACGTGAAAAAAGAAGTAGACGTAAATAGGTTTTTTAACTGGGGGCATGGTGTAACCCGGCATCATTGTGGGCTCCAGTTAAGGTATGATTAAAAAAGGGTCATCTGACTTGATGATGAATAACTGGAGCGATGACCTAAGAAGAGACCCGCCGATCTGGGTTCAAATCCCAGTGCCCCCATACTAATATAAGAATGGTGATTAATGGTTAAATATAATTTTATTTTATATACTTAAATTATAAACAAATACAAAGAAAAAATTAAAGAAGCATTACTAATTACCCCAGACACATTAACAAAGGTGGATATAGATATGATAAAATTAAATTTAAAAAATTTCAACTTTTACACAATACTATCAATATTATTTCTACTTGCAGGTCTCCTTTACTATATATACTGGGGAACTAGATATGGAATATGGTACGATATAGGAATATACTCAATTGTAATTGTATTAGTAATAGCAGGTATTATTGGAATATTCCTCACTCTCATGGAAAAAGAAGAAACACAGGACTAAACCATATTCCAAGTAAGAATAGGATTTTTTGTTGCACCCACGTCATCTACACGCATAACTGGGCAATTATTAGGCGCATTTTTTAAAGTCTCTGGATTTTCATCTGCGATTTTTATCAAAGCATTTATGTATCTATTAAGATCGTCCTTGGATTCGGACTCGGTTGGTTCAATCATAAGTGCTTCTTTAACTATTAAAGGAAAATAAACAGTTGGAGGGTGAAAACCATAGTCAAGAAGTCTTTTAGCTACATCCATTGCGCGAACATCTTTAATCTGTTTTAATTTTTCACAACTAAGCACAAACTCATGTTTTCTAAGATTTGCATATGGCATTTCATATCTTTTTTTGTCAAGTATTTTCTTTTTCATATAATTAGAATTTAAAACAGCAGTTTCTGATACTTCCCTTAAACCATCATACCCCATCATCAAAATATAAACATATGCCTTCAAAAGAACAGAAAAATTCCCATAAAAACCTTTGATTTTACCAATTGAATCAGGAGCATCATAATCAAGAACAAAAGTACAATCCTTTGTTTTTGCAATCCTTGGAATTGGTAAAAATTTTTCAAGTTTAATATTAACACCAACAGGACCACTACCTGGTCCTCCTCCACCATGTGGTGTTGAAAAAGTCTTATGAAGGTTTAGATGAACTATATCAAAACCCATGTCACCGGGTCGTACCTTTCCCATAATTGCATTCATATTAGCTCCATCATAATAAAGAAGAGAACCTGCTTTATGAACCAATTTTGATATTTTGAGAATTTCTGATTCAAATATACCAAGTGTATTTGGATTAGTAAGCATAAAACAAGCAGTTTTATTGGAAAGTGTTTTTTCAAGCACATCCAAATCAACCGTTCCTTCATTTGTTGAAGGAATCTCTATTGTTTTATATCCTGCCATAGAAACACTAGCAGGGTTAGTACCATGAGACGTATCAGGTAAAATCACTTCATTGCGCTCATAATCTTTATTATAATCATGATATGCTCTTGTTAAAAGTAAACCAAGAAATTCTCCATGTGCACCAGCGGCAGGCTGTAAACAAAAAAAGTCCATACCTGTAATCTCACAAAGCATTCTCTCTAATTCGAACATAATCTGTAGATTTCCCTGTGCTGTTGAATAATCCTGGAAAGGATGGGTATTGCTAAATTTATCCCAAGATGCAATCTGCTCGCAGAGTCTTGGATTATATTTCATGGTACAAGAGCCAAGTGGATAAATACCTGAATCAACACCATAATTCATTTGTGAAAGGTGATGAAAATGACGGATCACTTGTGTTTCATCAAGATTTGGGATATCATCTATTTTTGTTTTCTGAAGATTTTTTGGAATTGAATTAATTGGGGAAATACTTTCTTTTTTAATTCCAACGAGTTCTTTTAATAATGGTTCATTGTAAACAGCTGAGTGATACATTATAAAACCTCCCTTAAAATAGAAACAAAATGATTTATGTCATCGTCAGAATGAATCTCAGTCACACCTAAAAGCATGCAATCTTTCAACTCAGGGTAATTCTCGTTAAGAGCAAATCCACAATGTATATTCTCCAGTAAAAGTCGTTTGTTAAGATTATTTACGTCAATTGGACATTTAACAACAAATTCATTAAAAAAAGAACCAGTAAATCTTAATTTAAAACCATTAATGGAAGTTAGTTTTTCAGCAAGAAGTCTTCCTTTTTCAAAATTAGTCTTTGCAAGTTTGCTAAGGCCATTGCCACCAAGCCAAGAAAGATAAACTGAGGCAGCAAGCGCACAAAGACCCTCATTTGTACAAATATTACTTGTTGCCCTAGCACGTCTTATATGTTGCTCACGGGTTTGAAAAGCCATGCAAAATGCACGTTTACCAGCAGCATCTTTAGTTAAGCCTATTATACGGCCTGGCATTTGCCGAATAAAATCTTTTTTACAACTGAAAATTCCAAGACTTGAACCTCCATAATCCATAGGATTACCTAAACAACGACCTTCACCGATGACAATATCAGCATCATACTCACCTGGGGATCTAATAATTCCTAATGAAATTGGATCAACACCAGCAACAAACAAAGCACCTGCATCCTTACAAATCTTATTTATTTCTTCGACATCGTCTTCAAAAATTCCAAAAAAATTTGGGTTTTCAATATAAACGCCTGCAACATCAAAATCAACTGCTTTTTTAAGTTCTTTAAAATTAATTTTACCAGTTTTATCGTCATATGGCACTTCTTTAATTTTTAGACCTGGACCTTTGGCATAATTTTTTAAGACGCATTTTTTGTCCCATGAAATGTTATGAGGCATTACAAATGTGTTTCTTTTTGTTATCCTTGAGCACATCAAAGCTGCTTCTGATATTGCTGTAACCCCATCATATAGTGAACAGTTTGAAACATCCATACCTGTTAATTGGGCTATCATACTTTGATATTCAAACATTGCTTGTAAAAAGCCTTGACTTGCCTCTGGTTGATATGGTGTATATGATGTAAAAAATTCTGATCGAGAAGTTATAGATTTAACAATTGCAGGGATATAATGAGGTTTAATTCCCCCTCCTAAAAAAGTAAGCATATCATTATAAGATTTGTTTTTTGATGCTATTTTTTGAAGTTTTTTTTCTGTTTCCTGTTGAGACAAACCTTTTGGAATGTCTAATTCGTTAATCTTAATTTCTTTAGGAATATCTGAAAATAAATCATTGATGTTTTTTAGATTAAGTTCTTTGAGCATTTCATTTTTTATCTCTGAGTTTGGAATGAATTTCATTAAGCTCTCCCAAGCAGGTTATCAAGAATTTATTAAAGAATCTTATTATAAAATCTTTAAATCATCAGATTATATGTACCTTATATGATTAACTATATTTTTAAGGACGATGCTAAAAGAAATATTTCAGTTGGAAAAATAGTATGTCTTGCAAGAACTTATATAAAACACGCTGAAGAGATGAAATCAAATGTTCCAGAAGTCCCTCTTCTTTTCTTAAAGCCTGCAAGCTCAATTATTTTTGATGGAGATTCAATAATTTTTCCAAAAATATCAAAATGCTTACATCATGAAGTTGAATTAGGCATAGTTATTGGTAAAAAATGTAAGAAAGTATCTTCAATAAATGCTTTAGACTATGTGCTTGGTTATTGTGTTACATTAGATATTACTGCTCGTGATATCCAATCTATAGCAAAGAAAAAGGGTTGGCCTTGGGGTATTGCTAAAGGTTTTGATACTTTTGCACCTATTAGCAACATTATTTTAAAAGAAGAGGTTTCTGATCCTAATAACCTTAGCATTTTACTAAAAGTCAATGGAGATGCAAGACAGAGTTCAAATACAAAAAATATGGTTTTTACAGTTGAGCAAATTATTGAATTTATTTCAAGTGTGATGACTCTTGAACCTGGTGATCTAATAATGACTGGTACACCAGAGGGTGTGGCTGAAATTAAAAAAGGAGATGTTTTAGAAGCTTGGCTTAGTAATATTTGTAGTTTAAAGGTATTTGTAACATAGTTTTTGGAAAATGTTTTAAACACTAATTTTATTGCGAAATTACAATTGTTTCTCTAAGGGAGGTTAAATATAAATGAAAGATGTAGTGATTGTATCTGGTGTTAGAACAGCGCAGGGTAAATTCTCTGGTGCATTAAAGAGTTTTTCTGCACCACAACTTGGTGGTATTGTTATTAAAGAAGCTGTTAAGAGAGCAGGGATTAAGCCCAAGGATGTAAATGAGGTAATTATGGGTTGTGTTGTTTCTGCAGGTCTTGGTCAAAATGTTGCACGTCAGGCAGCAATTAATGCAGGTATTCCTTATGAAGTTGGTGCATTTCATCTGGATAAAGTGTGTGGTTCTAGTCTTAAGGCTGTTGTTTGTGCAACTCAAGCTATAAAATGTGGTGATGCAGATGTTGTTGTTGCTGGTGGAATGGAGAGCATGAGTAACTGCCCATTTGCTTTACCAAAAGCTCGATATGGTTATAGGATGTTTGACGGAAAAGTCGTTGATCTTATGGTTCGTGATGGCCTATGGGATGTTTATAATGATTATCA
>MUGC01000078.1 GCA_002900535.1 Thermoplasmata archaeon M9B1D
GATATTTCCTCGATTTGATTTATATGATACTGGATCATTTCAAGATAAGATGTTTTTAACAATATCAGCAAATGAAGTATTAATAAGTTCAAGAGATAGTAAAACAGATGATTTAGTATCTAGATTAGGCGGTGAAATATTTGAGTTAAATCCAAATAATTTAGTTTTTGCTAGGCAAGCAACAACAAAAACATATAACAAATTTATACATCAAGCTATCAACAAATGATTTTTCATACAAAAAATTCAATAACAATAGGTCAATTTGCTGATATGATAGGATCAGATAATAGAAATATGATTAAAAAATATTCTATTTGGATGCCTAAAAAAGCCATTAATAAGGCATATAAAAAGTTAATGTTTGATTTTAATAAACTTGTTAATGAAGATCAGATTAGAAAAGTACTTCAAAAAGATCTTCATAAATTATCAATGCTTAATCGAATTAAAATACAATATCCAATTTTATTAAAATTGATTGATATTATTTCAAAGTTCAAATTACTTAATTTCGGTCATGCGGATGAAATAAAGTATCTTGAAACAATATTATATAATGCTTACTTTGAAATTTATCATCGTTATCCAAAGTCTGAATCTGATTATTTAAGAGTATCAAAAGATTTTGATTTGATATTGAGAAGATATTTACAGGCTGCTAAATTAGAAGAAGAAAAGAAAGAAGGATCTAAAGAACTTGATTTTGAAAGTTTTTTAATAGGATTAGAATTAATAATAGCACCAGCTAATATAAGAGATAGAAAACTATATACATTGCCTAAATATATTGATTTAGCATTAAAAAAGAAAAAAGATGGCAGAGATTGATATTTTTATAAGCCCAGAAGCACAAAAACAAGTTAATGATTATAAAAAAGAAATATCTGAGATTGCTGGAATTTATGGTAATCTTGTTACATCGTCTTCTAATTATGCAAAACAATTAAAAGCACAAACTGATGCTGAGACTGCAGGAATAAAACAAAAACAAGAATTAGAAAAATTAGAACAACAAAAATTAAGAACTGATTCACAAGTTTTAAAGAATGAAGTTCAATTGCAAAAAGCTATTGAGGCAGAACAAAAAGCAATTGAAAAAAAGAATAAACAGTTAAAAGATAGTCAAAGTGCTTATAATAATTTAAATAAACAATTAAATGATTCTAGACAAAAAGCCAAAGATTTAGCTATAACATATGGGGAAAATTCTAAACAATTTAAAGCAGCGCAGAAGGAAGTTATTAATTTAGATGCAAGATTAAAAAGATTAGATGCATCTGTTGGACAAAATCAACGAAATGTTGGTAATTATAAAAGTGCATGGGAAGGATTAAGTGGCGCTTTTTTCAAAATTACAGGAATAATAGCTGCAGCAGGATCAGCAATAAAATTAACAGGATCAATTATTCAATCAACACAATCATCTGGAGATGCTTTTAATATTGCAGTTGCTGGGTGGACTGCTGGATGGGATGCATTTAAAAAATCAATTGCGACTTTAGATTTTAAAAATCTAATTGAAAGAATGAAACTAGCTAATGAAGTTGGACGTGAATATGCTAAAATATTGGATGATTTAGGAGATAGAAGAAGGACTTTAACATTAGTTGAATCAGAATCTAAAATAGAAACTGAAAAATTAAAACAAACTGTAGATAATGTAAATTTATCATATGGCACAAGAATAGAAGCGGCTAAATCAATATTAACAATTGAAACTCAATTATTAGAAAAGAGAAAATCAATTGCGCAACAAGAATATGATGCAGAATCAAAAAGATTAGCAGCATTAACAGGATTAACACAAGAACAAATATTATCTTTTATAAGAAATTATGATGAAGAGAAAAATATAAGAGAAACTGCAATATTATTTATTGAAAAGGAAGATGAATTAAGAAGAAAATTATCAAATGCAAGAAGATCAACTAATCAAACTGAATTTGCTTTAAATGCAGAAATAGCTAAACAAGCAAAAATTGAATTAGAAAATTTATTACTAACAACTGATAAAAATGTTAAACAATATGCTTTAATTTTTAGAGGATATGGTAAAACTACTGATGAAGAATTAAATAAAGTTACAGAAGCATATAAAGGTTTTTTAGATGCTCAATCAAGTTTTTATACAGGAACAAGAAGAAGTCAAAATGCTTATAATAGTTTATTAAAACAATTGTCTGGAACTGATGAAGAATTAATAAATAAAGAAACTGATTTAATAGAAGTTCAACAAATTTTATTAAAACAAGCTCAGGAAATGCCTGGCAAAACAGAAGAAGAAATAATAGCAAGAAATAAAAAAATACAAGTAATACAAAATGAAATAGATAGATTAAAAAAACTTGGAGAAATACAAAAATTAAATTCTATCAATTTAGAAGATGAAAATAAACAATTACAGAAAGATGCTGATGAAATAGATAAAGATGAAGATGAAAGACTGCAAAATTATTTAGAATCAGAAGATCAAAAATTAGAAAAAGATAAGGAATCAAAAAATAAAGGAATTGAACAAGAGGAAAAGTTTAATGAAAATCTTATAATTATAGCTGGAGAAAATGCTAGAGCGCAAAAAGCTTTATCTTTTAAAAATGCAGTAATAAAAGGTTATGAGGCTGTGCAGGGAGCTTTTGCAGATACACCAGGCCCATTACCAGTTAGAATAGCTGCAAGTGTTATAGCTGGAATTATATCAGCTGCAAATGTAAGTAATATATTAAGCGCAGATACATCAATAAAAGCATTCGCAAAAGGAACAGATAGCACACCTTCAGGTTTATGGTTAGCAGGTGAAAAAGGAAGAGAATTGAAAATTGATAGATATGGTAATGCTGAATTGATTAATAAACCAACATTATTTAGTAATGAAGTAGGATCAAAGATTTTCACTAATGCTGAAACAGAAACAATATTAAGACAAGATAAATTATCAAAAAGACAATCATTTGATGATTCTAGATTGATAGATGCAATAAAAGGAAGTCAACAAGTAGTTAATTTAGATAAAAGAGGAATATTGACTATTAGCAGAAATGGACAAGGTTTGACTAAATATTTAAACGAACGTTATAGAAATTAATTAATATGAGTCAATTTAGATTTTATCTTAATTCTGAAATATTAGATCAATATGATCAGCCTTTAGGTAGAGTATTAATTGAAGAACCTGTGGGATGGGATACAAGAAAGCCTACATTAACTCGTAATACAACTTATGGAGGATTATTTAGATCATTTACTGTCAATTTAGAATTTATTGGATCAGGATATTCATATGTAAAAACAGCATATAATCAAGCTGGAATATTGGCAAATGTTTTTATTGAAATATGGGAATATAATAATTCAGATCATGAATATCAGTTACAAGATACTGGAATATTAGATTTCACAACTTATAAAGAATCTGATAAATCAAAAAAAGGAATATCTGTAAATATTTCAGATACTTCATTTATCGAAAAAATTAAGAACAGAGAATCAATTTTAATAAATTATAATGATTCAAAAACTTTAGATGGAAATGATTTATCTAATGATCCAATATATGTTGATCAAAAGATATTAGGAATGGATGTTATTGAAAGTGGAATGTTAACTATAAAAGATTCTGAATATGGTACATTTCCAGATTTAGGATTTAGTTATTTCCCTGGTATTTCTAGTAATAGTTCAATAGCTGGGATAAATAATTATGAAATATCAAAGGATCCGGATTTACCAACAACTCCTCCTCAAATACCAGATTTAAATAATGTTGTCGTAGAAATAATGACACAATATCCTTTATGGGATGGTCAAGAATGGTTATCATTTTTTATAGCACAAAAAGATCAGCAAATACTTTTGAATGGCGAATTAAAGTTTGATTTTAAATTAGAAGATGGAGATGGAGAACCAGCAGGAAGGATTTTTAAAGTTCAATTAATAAAATTGACTGCTGATTATGTTGAAGGTAGTACATTTCAAGTATTAGCAGAATATATTTCTCCTAATACAGAAATAAATATCATATATGAGAATCAAATATTGCCTTTTGTTGATTTGAAAATTGATTTGCTCAGAAATGAAAAATTAGTAATAAGAGCAAGGATGGAAGATGGAACAGTCTATATAAATCCTGGATGGTGCGTATTTAAACAAACTGAAATAGAAATAAAAACATCAACAAAGGCAGATCCAACAATATCTAAAGGCGCATTCATTTTTGATATTATTAATAGAATGATAGAATCAATATCAGGAATATCAAATAAATTTAATTCAACTGTATTCCAACAAGGAGGAATTTATCATGATTATACTATTCAAAATGGTTTTTTGATTAGAAATTATACTCAAAATGAATCTCAATTATCATTCAAATTTAAAGAGTTATTTCAGGATTTAGAGAAAATATTTAATGTAGGATTAAGTATTGACAATGATTTTGTTGAAATAAGAGATAAAAGAGATTTCTTTCAAAACGGTGTAATTTTAACTATTGGCCCAAATGAATTAGAGGCAGATAGTTTTATTAAATCATTAGATACTGATTTTTTCTATTCAGATATAGAAATAGGATATACAAAATCAGCTTATGAAGAAGTTTCAGGATTAGAAGAATATAATAACAAAAGCTATTATAGTACTATAATTTCAAATTTAAATAATAAACTTGATGCAGTAAGTAAGACAAGAGCTGATGGTTTTGGGATTGAATTTGCAAGGAGAAAACAAAAAAATGCAGATACTACAGAAGATACAGAATATGACAAAGATAACTTTTTATTAAATGTCATTTATGATGATGAATTAGGACAATACAAACAAAAAACAAATGAAGATTTTGTGTTAATTTCAGGTATTGATGAAATAACAACTCCAATAAATTTATCTATAACTCCAGCGCAAAATTTATTTAGATGGGGTTGGATGTTATCTGCTGGATTACAAAAATATCTAAATAATCCTATTAAATTCAATTCAAGTGATGTAATATCTGATTTGTCAACAGTTGGAACAAATGGTAAAACTGTTTATGAAAATGTTGATATTTCAATATCTGAATTAGATTCACCAATTTTTACAGGTTTTAAAATACAATTCAGCGCTCCATTAAGTTTATCAGATTATAATATGCTAAAGAATAGTGATAATAAATATAAATTGATAAAAGTATGGAATCCAATTGATGAAGAATATAATTTTGGATGGATAAGAGAAGCAAGTGTTGAAGCAGTTGATAAATCTACAAATTGGGAATTAATAGAAGCTAAAGAAATAATTGAGATAATACAAAGATGGATTTGGAATGATGGAAGTGCTATTTTATGGAATGATGGAGGATCAATTTTACTTAATCAATAAAAAATAATAAATTTGAACATGGCTGCAATATTCACAATACCAAATAGTAATTCACTTAGATTTATTGATACTGCTAAAATTGCAGAAATGCAAAACTATGACAATAGATTTATTCATGATTTGCAATATGCTAAAACATTGCCATATTATTTTACACAGTCTTTTCAAAAAGGAGATCCATTATGGATTCAATATAGAACTAATTATACTACAATATCAGCTTATTTAGTTGATTCAGATAATAACAGAACTGATTTATCTGGAAGTATTTCAATAATTGGATCTGATTCATCAGGAAGATCTTATTATAAAGTTGAAATAGATACATCATTATTATCTGATGATTGTTATTTCATTGAATTTTCAGGTAGTGATTTTGGAAAACCTAATTTTAATTTTCAGAGCGAATCATTCAGAATAGAAGAAGAAGTTAATGATTCTGTTTGGATTGAATGGACAGGGAATGATAGAGGTTATGATGATATGATGATATGGGATAATCTGAAACAAGGAATAAGATTAAAAGG
>MUGC01000079.1 GCA_002900535.1 Thermoplasmata archaeon M9B1D
GTGGAACCCATTCCATGTAAAAAAAACGGTAAGGTCTTTCGAAGAAATATCCTTTGATTCCATATTCCAAAATATCTTTCGGTATGTTCATCATTGTAACATTAAACTGTGCATTATGACAACCACCAACGGTAATAATTGGTAATTTTTCTTTATTTTTTAATTTAATCATATCATTTAATTGGAGACCATCGACCATTCCCTCCTCTGTTTCAGCATCAGGTAAAAAATTCCCCCAATATGCAGGATTTCCATGCCCGCTCATATGAATAAGACCAGCACCATTGCTAATAGCAGTTATTACATCATTTTTTGATGCAAAAGTTCCAAGGGATGTATATAATTTTTCAACATTAAAACCACTGTTTTCTAGCATATCAGCTACAAGATCACATTCAAGTTCATCTTCATAAATTCCAAGAGCATAACCACGGGCAGGCGGGCCACCATCTCCACCTATAACAACAGCTTTTTTAAACCAAGAATCATCAGCATTATTTTCATAATTGATGATTTTGTCTACAACAGTTTTTATCTCTGATTTATATCTAAACGGCAATCTTCCAACTGTAACATCAGGGATGTAATCAATTTTATCTCTTTTTGTAATGAGATTAGAAAATTCAGCAAATATGCCATTACCATTGGAATCCCAATCATCAAAAACCAATTCGTCATCTACGATTTTATAAATATCAGCATAATATAGATCACTAGCATATCCACTTTCAAAATCATCACCATTATTAGTTTTTCTTTCAGGAATATACCAATCAAACGTTTGACCTTTACGTCCACCAGCCAATAGAACGTAATGAATGCCCCATTCTTCTACAGCATCTTTTATTCGAAGTTTTATATCCTCTGCATTATCGCGACCACCATAAGCAGTATAAATAGTTTGAACTGTTTCAAGAATGGTTTTCAATCCATGATCATTTTTATGGTCAACTAATGGCTGTAACTGTGAAACAAATGCTTCATCTGTAATAATTAACATATCATATTCCCCTTGAGCTGTAAAAGGAGAGTCAGATGGCATATATCCAATTTCTATATCAATGTTTTTTGGGATTTTTATCACATTGGTTGCTGGAGAATATTGTACATAACAAACAACTGTGAGATAAATAACATGCTCTCTATCCTTTAAACCAGCACCATATCTAACATGATAAGGTTCTGATGGATAAAAATCAAAACTAGAATAAATTTCTTCATCTGGTATTATTTCATATATTGTTTCATCTTGTAAATGATTTAATAATGGAACAGGACCTGGAGACGGTTGTATCTTAACTGGTAAAACATATTCCTTTACATCAAAATTTACATTAACATTTGAGATTTTTGTCCCAATTGGAAAAGTAAAAACTTTCGAAAAAGTAGGTATTATTGGTTTCCCTGCCTCCATTAAATTAGATGTTGATTCTTTGATATGGATAGATAAAAATTCTTCGTTCGTTTCAAAAACCGGATTGGAAATTGGTACTGTAATTTTTTCTAATAATATTTCTTCGTTATCATTTGATATTGCTGTTGGTACAATTCCACTAAAAATTAAAATATTAATTATACATATTACTAACATTCTATCAATTTTTTTCATTTTTTCAACTCCTTAATATATAAAAAAACATACAAATATCAATTTTTTTAACAAATTATTGAACGAAAACACTAATATTATGTTATTTTTTTGATTTTGTAACATATATTAGCAATAATGTTTGAATAGAATATATATACCAAATATTTTAGTTGAAATTTTTTTAAAGTAATAAGTGAAAGTCAAATAGACATACTTGGCAGTGTTTTTACAGCAACATTAAATCAAATTATTGACAATAACAATGCAAATAATAATAGAATTCAATGTAAATGCTTATAGGAATTTCAATTGATTGGAGACCCTAGTCTTAAAATCGGTGGATATCGTAATCTTTATCATTATACTAACTTAAGATATTTTTTTACTTTTAGAAATTGAACGATTCATTGATAGTTACTTAGTTTATTATTATTTTGTACAATTTAGCAAGAAAAAAATTTATGTTTCGTTTTATCCATCCTTTTTAGAGGTGATAATGTGAAAAGGAAAGTAATTGGAATTTTAATTGTAGGGCTGTTGATGGTAACAGTTTTTCCTGGTGTAAATGCTGCTATTCACAAAACTGATCAAAAAGAAATCCCAATAGTTTATGAGTCGAGATTATTTGGGATTGGTTTTGTCCGTATAAATGGGTTAACTCATGTAATAAAAGGTTTTGTTATATTTGGCATTAACGACGGTGAAGTTCTTTCAATGGAATTCATTGATATAAAATATTGTGGAGCAGACAAAGTTTTTGGAGGTATATTTCCACCGTTAATATTTTTCATTACATATAATCCTGCATAAAGAATTAAATATGGGTATCGTATTCAATTAATTTAGAAGGGTGGCCATTAATCAAAATTGGGGGAATAAGATATGGAAATCAAGGCTTTGCCATTATTTGTGGCTGGATTTTTAATAATTAGTTTTTTTGGAGGTTTTGCATACGCTACACCAGAACAAGAAAGTTATTTTATAAAGAAGAACTTAACTTTTTCAGATCCAATACTTGAGGAAAATAAAAATTTTATAAGCTTAAATTTAAAAGAGGCGAACTCTTTTTTAATGGAACCATACATGCCTATGATACCATGCTCTGAGTATACTTTTACATTCCCACTTGGAACAATTATAAAAGATGTTTTTATTGAGAAAAATAATGTTAATAAAATTATGATCACTAAAAATTTAAAATCTGTTCCGGAACCTGTTTGTACTAATATTATTTCTTCCCAAAGTCAAAAGATTATAGAAGTCTCGAGCTTTAAAGACACTTATCCTGAGAACTCATGTGACTACAACGTAGGCCGTGGGTTTTATAATGGGGAAAGATGCATTATATTAAAAGTTGATGTTTATCCAGTTATTTACAATGCAAAAGAAGGTTTTATAGAATACGCAAACGATGTTGAAATCAATATTGAATGCGAAAACCCTACATTTGTTTATACTTTTAATGAAGAATATAAGTATGTGATTATTAGCCCAAATGAGTTTTCTAGTACATTAAACAATTTTGTAGACTATAAAAATAATCGGAATATTTCAACAAAACTTGTTACACTTTCTGAGGTTTATAGTGGAAGCTATTTCCCTGTAAATGGTAGAGATGATGCTGAAAAAATAAAGTATTTCATTAAAAATGCATATGATAACTGGGGAACACAGTATGTGCTATTTGTTGGAGGGATTGATGATTTTCCCACTCGTGAAGTTCATATTTATGTAGACTATAACGAAGGAGACGATGAAGTTTTCATTTCTGATTTGTATTTTGTAGATTTGTATAACTCAGACGATGAATTTGTAAGTTGGGACTCAAATGGTAATAATGTTTTTGGGGAATATGATTGGGGCTCTCCACCAAAAAATGATGAGTTTGATTTATTCCCAGATGTATGTCTTGGTCGGCTAGCTGTTGAGGAGTCCTCAGAGTTACAATTAATACTTGATAAAATAATTGCATACGAGACCCAAGAGTCTTGGCTTCAAGATTGGTTTTCAAAAATTGTTGTAATCGGTGGAGATACTATCCCCCATGAAGAATCAGGTGTTAATGAGGGAGAGTATGTTAACCAAGCAATACTTGATATTATGGATGGTTTTCAGCCCGATAAAATATGGGACTCAAATAAACGACTTAGCGGTATTGTTACCACGGGTGTAGATAATATTGAAAATGGGATAAATAGTGGAGCTGGATTTGTTGACTGGGCCGGTCATGGTAACTGGAAAGTTTGGACAACATATCCACACGATGGTGACAGACAGACGCTTCCAACACCATGGGGAACATACTATAACAGTCAAATAATGGATTTAACAAATGGTTACAAACTACCAATTGTAGTGACAGGCGCCTGTTCTGTTGCCAAATTTGATAAAAATCCTTGTTTTACATGGGCTTTTGTCGAAAACCCAGATGGCGGTGGAATTGCATCAATTGGTCCATCTGGTCTTTCATGGGGCTCAAGTGATAAAAGTACAATAAATTATTTAGAAGGAAGAATGCAAGTAAGCCTTTTTGGCGCATATGATGATGGTGTTGAAACCTTTGGCCAAATGTGGGCAAATGGTATTACTAAATATATACGACCTAATATGGATGGTGGACATCATAAAACCTGTGTGCAATGGCAACCCTTTGGAGATCCAACACTTCAGATAGCAGTTGAATCTCAACCACCAATTAAACCCGCAGCACCTTCAGGACCAACAGGTGGGAAAGCAGGTGAAGAATACACATACACAGGGTCAACAACTGATCCAGAAAACAATGATATATATTATAGGTGGGACTGGGGCGATGAAACGTATAGCCAATGGTTAGGCCCTTACAATAGTGGCAAAGAAAGCGAAGAATCTCATATATGGAATGAAGAGGGCAGCTTTGAAATTAGGATTCAAGCAAAAGATATCAATGGTAAAATTAGTGAATGGAGTGAACCATTACCAGTTAGCATGCCAAAAACAAAAATGTTTCGATTCGATATTTTACAGAAATGCCCATTATTTATTCTAGAGCTTATAAATTTAGCTTGGAAAGTTAAAAATAATTTTCTAAATTAAAAAAGAAAAAAATATTGAGAGTACTGAAATGAGATTGTTTTTTGCAAACAACCTCCAGAAATTCTTTCAAGAACAAAGATAATATTGTCAGGAGATTAACTATATTTTTTATGAGTTAGAAAGAAAAAGAGCGATTTATTTGTTTATAATTTTAACTGGTGAGCGAATTTTTCTATAAAGAAATTTGAAAGAAAAATTTGAATTCTTTCAAATATAAGATTTAACTTTTCAGAAAGACCTGTTTGAATCCCTATTTCTCTAGATTTTCCTTTTATTACTAAGAATGGCCAAGTTATTTTTCCACCCGAAAAACAGTATGAAAGCAGCTTTGGTGTTTCTTTTAAAACTTCACCATTATAGGAAACAGTTATTTGACAATTATGCATACCGTAATACACATTTGGCGGGAAGGAATCATCTGAAGGATTAGGTTCTATATAAAAGCTATATTCTCCATTGCTATTGGTTGTATATGACTGTCCTCTGCATGTGATTGTTGCACCTTCAAAATATCCAAGATTTTTTCTAACAACACCTTCAACCAGGATTGTAGCTTCCCAGGGTCTACTGTCAAGCCATAAAACATATTGTTTGATATCCTCAAAATAGCTCTTTAGCGGTTGGTTTGTTAATAGATCTATTACTTGTTGCACTAAATTTGCAAAATCACCTGCAAACTCTTCCGTGAAGTTAATAATACCATCAATAAATTCATTGTATTCTCCTCCAAATAAATCTTTTAATAAATCAGAGATATAATTAGGTATAGAAAGAATACGATTTACAACTTTTACAATTAATATGGATATAAGTAGTAAAGCTGGTTGAATGTAATCATAAACAAGATTAATGCCATCGGTTACTAATGTAACGCTTCTATCGAAAAAATCATACAACCAACCGAGTCTATCCTGAATTAGTTCAATTATTTTATCTATTAGCTCTCCAAAAATACTTCGTACAAATTCACCATCGACGATATTCCAATATTCTTGAATTAATTGATTTAATTCATCAAAACTCGTAACACTATCTAATTCTTCCTCAGGTATTGGATTAAAACCATATTGTACAATCGCATCGGCAAGTGCAGTAATATTAACTTCTAAATCATCCATGATAATATCACTTACAATATTCTGAGCTTTTGTCAAATTTTCCCCCTCGAAATTATTATCGATAAAATCATTAATTATCAAGAG